>CAYYZJ010000526.1:0-7007 GCA_964475615.1 uncultured Flavitalea sp.
TTTTCATGTAAACTCCCTGCGCGATCCCATCGGCCCGGTGGTAATGTGCTCTATAAATAGAGCTTATGGCATAGCGAATATCAAAATAGATCCCGGCAAAACAAAAGCTTCTCTGGCAGCAATGGCTTCTGTCTGGAATGAACTCTTTCCCAACTACGTGTTCGAGTATAATTTCATGGATCAAACCATAGCCGATTATTACAAACAGGAGAACCAGCTTGCACAATTATATAAAATATTTGCAGGGATCGCGATCTTCATTTCCTGCCTGGGATTGTATGGGCTGGTATCTTTCATGGCAGTAAAACGGAAAAAAGAGATCGGCATCCGTAAAGTGCTGGGAGCGCCTGCCCGCGATATCGTGATCATGCTTTCAAAAGAGTTTACCCTGCTTATCTGCATCGCTTTTCTCATCGCCTCGCCCATTGCCTGGTATTTCATGCATCAATGGCTGCAGCAGTATACTTACCGCATCAGCATGGGAGTATGGTTTTTTGCGGCTACTATTTTATGTTCCATCATCATTGCCTGGATATCGGTGGGATATACGGCCATCAGGGCGGCTGCCGCAAATCCGGTGAACAGTTTGAGATCAGAATGACAATAGTTTACGGTTTATAGTTTATAGTTTACAGTTTGATATCTAAAACAAAGTCCGAGCTACAGAACTGTAAACTGTAAACTATAAACCGTAAACTGTTTTATCGTGTAAGCGATGCGATGAGTTTGCTGTGTTGAGGGTATTTGCCGGTCAGCTCAGCTCTTTCGGCAAGTTTGAAGTCTTCAAAATCAAAACCCGGCGATACGGTGCATCCCGCCAATGTATAACCGAAATGAGCTGCCGAAGGCTTTGCCCCGAACCAACTGCCTGCGGCAATAACGGCCTGGAAGGATTCTCCCCTGGACGGGTCATTGCCAAGTTTGTGCTCTTTCAGATATCCGTCCTGCTCCAGCTCATACACGATGAGCGGATCGCCCGAATAGAAATGCCATAGCTCATCCGAAGCAATGCAGTGGAGTGCGGAGAAATCATCTTTCTCCAGTAAAAAATAAATACAGGTGCAAAAATTCCGGTCGCCATGAAAAGCGGCGGGTAAATGTTCTCCCGGAAAAGAAAAAGCCGAGCGGTAGGTTTCTTTGAACCAGCCCCCTTCGGGATGTTTGGTCAACTGCAATTGCTCGATCCAGTATGCTGCATCAGGCTTCATGCTGCGGTTATCGTTCGATGGTTATTTCATGCGCATAAACCCTGCGCAGCGAATCCTTGATATGAGTGGTATCCCTGGGCAGGGCGGGAAAGCGGAAATATACTTTAAAAAAGCTGGAATCCGCCGTGTACAGGAATACCCGCAGGTCAAAGGAATGAAGCTGGTTGTAGCGCTTCAATGCCCTGAACTTATTGGCGGTTTCGAGCACATTGAATTTATACAGCACGGAATCGCCGGTGGATACGGTCTGTGTGGTATCGGGCTTTTTTCCGGAAAGGGAATCTGTGGAAGCGATGGCTGAACTGTCGGGCTTAAGCGCAGCGGTATCTGCGCGGGCGGCCGTGTTTTCAATTTCATTCCCTGCCACGTTATTCTTGCGGTAGAGATGGTAGCCGCCCCATCCGATCAGCACAAGCGCCACTACCAGGGCAGCGATCAGCAGGAGCTTTCTGGCCTGATTGGGCTGCGGTTCAAAATGGGATTCTTCCAGCACCGATTTTCTTTTTCCGTGCTTTTCGGTTTTTTCCGGTTCATCGGTTTCAGGCTTCACTACGGCATATTCGCCCGGAGTGAATACAAAACGGCCCTGGTTGTCTTTGGTGAGCGTGCCGATGCCTTCGAGGTAAAAAGGCTTGCCGATATTGAGGAGCTGGGTGCCGAGGGTAAGATAGGATTCGAGATCGGCTATGGCCAGGGGCTTTATTTTTCCGGTATGAACGCGGATATATTCGATCAGGTCGTCGTCGGCCTGGGTAACGGGGGCGATTTTAAATTCGATGCCCAGGGCGGTTGCATGGATATCCTTATTGTGCTCGTCGGGAATGACGGCATTGGGATCCAGGGTGAAGATACCAATGCCCGGCAAGCTCAATTTTTTGTTCCTGTACAAGAACTGGGTTAATAGTAAAGGTAATTTCAAGGTGAATGGATTTTGGCCCGGGTTAAAGATAAACTAAAGCAACGCAAATATTACGAAATAAATTGCTGATTTAGGCATTTTGTAACTTTGCCACATGACCCAGGAAGAAAAAAACTTTATGGACTATTGGGAAAAGAACCGCCTCAAACAGAAAAAAATCTTCCGGCAATTCCTGCTGGGCATACCCGCCGCCCTGCTTTTCGTCATTCCTATTGCGGTCAATTTCTTTTCCGGATGGTCTAAACGGGCCGATATGGAGGCCAATAACGGGGAGTTTAATCCATTGGTTCTCATGGTGGCCTTGCTGCTGATAGCTGGTTTTGTGGCCATCTTTTCCAGGCGCTTCCAGTGGGACAGGAACGAGCAGCGTTACCGTGAGCTGGAGGCCAAGCGATCGGCCGAAAATCCCGCTGAAGAAAAAAAATAAACCGTTGCAGCATTTCCAGATGGTTTAATGTCTTACCTATTTGAACTGTTACATTTGCAAAAAATTTTACATGAGGGTAGTATTGCTGTGCGTGTTAGCAGGAGTACTCATTTTTAATTCGTGCCTTAAAAAGGATAGTGGATGCAATTATGGGCCCTCTTCCACTATCGCTCCGGTTTCGGAACAGCAAACATTAAAGACCTGGCTGGATACGATGGGGATAAGCGCTGTCAAGGATTCTGCCGGGTTTTACTACCAGATCATCAAGGCGGGGGCGGATAAAGCGCCGCAACCCTGTTCGCAGATAACAGTGGCTTACCAGGGGCAGTTGACCGACGGAACGGTATTTGACCAGCAGTCCAATTATGTGTTCAGTTCTTTGGGCAGTTTGATCGACGGGTGGCGGGAAGGCCTTCCGCTCATTAAGAAAGGAGGCGAAATCAAACTGTTTATTCCGCCTTCCCTGGGTTATGGCTCGCACAGCAATCCCAGCATCCCGGCGAACTCAATCCTCATTTTCGATATCACACTTATAGATGTGCAGTAACCATAGACTACCTGCTAAACCAGCCCTGGACATTGTTTCAGGGCTTTTTGTTTAGGGTGTGAGGGAGAAGGTGAAAGGTGTAAGGCGAAAGGTGAAAGGTGTAAGGCCTTTTGCCTCATGCCTTTTACCTTACACCTTTTACCTTACACCTCACATCTTATCCCTTTCGCCTTATTCCTTTACCTTTGCATAAACTTTACTTCGCTTGCCGCACGAACCTATTTCTGTATTCGATATTTTCAAGATTGGCATTGGCCCCTCCAGCTCCCATACCCTCGGCCCCTGGCGGGCTGCACAACGGTTCATCGATTCACTGAAAGCACAGCATAAACTGGACGATACCACGCATATCCAGGTATTGCTCTACGGCTCCCTGGCCAAGACGGGCAAAGGGCATGGAACCGATATTGCCGTGCAGCTCGGATTGAGCGGGGAAGATCCGGTGAGCCTCGATACCGGCACCATCGATGCAAGGATCGGCCGCATTGCGGAAGAGAAAAAGCTCCTGCTGGGCGGCCTCCATGAAATCGATTTCGATCCGGCAGAAGATATCGGTTTTCTGGTCACCGAAAGCCTTCCCTATCATCCCAATGCCCTCACCTTTCTCGCTGCTTTCAATAAAGGCGGGCCCATTGCCGAAACCTATTATTCCATCGGCGGCGGCTTTGTAAAAAAAGAAGGCGAAACGGCCGACGCCCGTTCTTCCGTTCAACTGCCCTTTCCCATCGACAAGGCCAATGACCTGATGCACTGGTGCATGAAGACCGGGTTAGGCATCAGCGAAGTGGTGATGGAGAATGAACACGCCTGGAGAAGTGAAGCGGAAACCCGCGCAGGCATATTGCGCATCTGGGAAGTGATGAAGGATTGCATCTATCGCGGATCGCATGCAGCAGGCATGCTGCCCGGCGGCCTCCATGTAAAGCGCCGCGCCGCCGACCTCAATAAAAAGCTGATCGCCGGCAGAGCTTATTCCGATTATGATTCCTGGATAAATGCCATCCGTGCAGGCGGCTCCGATTTTAAATACATACTCGACTGGGTAAGCTGTTTTGCCCTGGCCGTGAATGAAGAGAACGCTTCTTTCGGAAGAGTGGTCACCGCTCCTACCAATGGCGCTGCAGGCGTTATTCCTGCAGTATTGCAATACTATGTCTGCTTCTGCGACGGATACAGGCCCGATAAGATCATTCCCTTTATCCTCACCGCTTCCGAGATCGGCAGCATATTCAAAAAAGGCGCAACCATTTCTGCGGCTATGGGTGGCTGTCAGGCCGAGATCGGTGTATCTTCCGCCATGGCTGCCGCCGCGCTTACCGAAGGTATGGGCGGAACGCAAAGACAGGCGCTGATGGCTGCAGAGATCGCTATGGAACATCATCTTGGCCTCACCTGCGATCCCATTGCCGGGCTGGTACAGATCCCCTGCATCGAGCGCAATACCATGGGCGCCATCAAAGACATCACCGCATCGCAGCTCGCCCTGCAAAGCACTCCCGATTTTGCCAAAGTATCCCTCGACGCCGTGATCAGGACCATGTGGGATACTGCCAGGGACATGAACAGCAAATACAAGGAAACTTCCGACGGGGGACTTGCCGTGAACATCCCCATCAGCCTGAGCGAATGCTGATCAAAACGCTTCTCCCAAACTCAGGATCACCGACATATTCGACTGGCTGAACCCGCAATCCAGGGCGATATTCGTATTGGAGCGTTTATTGAGCTTGATGCGCAATCCCCCTCCTGCAGCAGGATGCAGGCTGCTCAGCCGGCCCGAAGGTTCAGTGACTGTATTCACATTGGCAAAACCGACAAAGCCGAACAGGCCGTCGGCAGTAATATCGCGCCGGTATTCCGATTCAAGATACAAAAGCGTTTTACCGCGGTAACGGTTCTGCTCGATGCCCCGGCCCGACCGCTGGTAAGGATCCCAGCCTATGCTGGGCAGATCGAGATAAGGCGTTCCGTTGTTGAGCGCAGTCCAGCAATAGGCCCAGAAAGCAAGCACATTGCGGTGCCTGGTCTCAAAAGAAATGTATTTTCTCAGGTCGATATATAATGAAGCCCAGCTACGGTCATTGCCCAGGAATACGGGATTGATGCGGTATACCAGGTTGGCATAAGCGCCGGGCAGTGGATTGATGGAATTGTTCCTTGAATCGTAGAGCAGGTTGATCGTTATTCCGGAAGAAACGGAATTCTTTCTGTCCTGCGTGCCGTATTCATAACCGCTGAACTGATCCAGCTTGACGCTGTCGTTGGTTTCGATTTTTATATGATAATCCAGATTGTATCCGATACCGGCCAGAAAATAAGGCCTGATCCTTTTGAGCGCGTTCTGATAAAACCGGACGTATTTATAATCCACCAGCAGTCTTTCCTCGTTCGGATGTTGAGTGCCCAGCCCCCAGGTAAATTGCGGATAGAGGGAAAAGCGCGTATCGCCCTGGATCGTCCAGTTGTTTTGGTTCAGCCAGAGGTTGGAGCGGAAAGTAAAGCTGTAACGTCCTTTGAAATTGAGATAAGGAATAAAAGAAACATTCGATAAAAAAGTGTTTCTTTTATTCCCCAGGTAAAAAGCCGCTGTAGTGGAAGCTACCAGCACCTTGTTGCCGGGGACATTGGAGGTGGTAGGGAATAAAGAGAAAAATATTTTCCGCTGATCATCGGGGCGGATTTTTTTCGGCTTTATCTTAAACGTTTTTTTGGCAATATCGATCAGGTCTTTTTGTCTCACCGTATCCCTGGGGTCAGGGGACTTTTGGGCATAAAGACAGGCCGGCAATCCGCAGGAAAGCAATAAGGCGATGGTTTGCCCTGCCGTTTTTTTATTTATCGGGATCGTTGTTTTCATGCTGATGAATAATTTACCAATATCGTGCCCCGTATCCCGCTTCCGTTTAATTGGGAAATCGATTATTTTGCATTCCAATCCGGATGATGATATGCGGATAATAACCCTAGTACCATGAGTTCAATCGTATCGGTGAGAATAGCCGGCCCTGAAGACATTCCCACTATCGGCTTTTTGGCCCAGCAAATATGGCCATCCACATATAAAGATATCCTTTCTGCCGGCCAGATCGATTACATGCTGAATCTTTTTTATCATCCCGATTCGCTCAATGCGCAGATGTTTGAAAAGAACCATGTATTTGTTATGGAAGAAGATGAGGATGAGCAGCCGCTGGGCTTTGCTTCTTATTCCCTGATAAAGGAACCGGATATTTTTAAGCTGCACAAGCTTTATGTGCTGCCGGGATTGCAGGGAAAAGGACTGGGAAAGCTGATGCTCGATTTTATTGCCGAGCAGATAACATCCCAGGGAGCCAGTGCGCTGCAGGTGAATGTAAACCGCCACAATAAGGCCACGCATTTTTATGAGAAGCTGGGCTTTGCCGTTATCGGCGAAGAAGATATCGATATCGGCAATAATTACTGGATGAACGATTATATCATGGAAAAGAAATTATAATAATCCTGCTTTCATCAGCTCCTCCAGGATGCGCACCGTGGCATCTTTTGTTTTCGGAGCGGTTGCATCCTGGTTTTCATATCTGGCTTTGCACCATTGCAGCACGGCATCGCCGGGATAAAGCCTCAGTTGTTCATTCAGCCATTCCATTCCTTTTTCTTTTTGATTCATTTTTTCATAAGCCCAAGCTGTTACCAGCGCATTGGCTGGAAGAAAATTGCGAACGGTATTTTCTGTTTTCGGGTTGAACCGGACGATCTGTTGCAATGCATCGTCGGCTTTTTTATCCTGATGCAGTTGGCGATGGCATAAATAATCCAGCCAGTTTTCCAGTCGCAGATCGATATCTTCATCATAAGGCTTGCCTACACCCAGGTTTTCGGGCCATTGACGGGATGCAGCGGTTAAGGCCAGCGCTTTTTTATAAT
>CAYYZJ010000527.1:0-2625 GCA_964475615.1 uncultured Flavitalea sp.
TGTCGATATTTTTCTTTATGAACGATCCTTCACGCACGGTAAAAAGATTGATGGTTTCAGCCTATATTTACCAATAAATATAAAAGGAAAATCCGAGCTTGCCCGGTTTTCACCATAATTTCCGCAGATGCTTTCGGTAAAACTGGATACCGGCTTTAATATCGAAGTGGATTTTACGATAAGTCCATTTTACCGGCGCTTTCTTGCCTGGCTTATCGATGTAGTGCTGATGTTCGTTTATTACCTGGCGGGGATCAGACTGCTGAATTTTATTTTCGGCCAGGGATGGAGCAGGGCCGAATGGGCCGTTGTGCTGTTCGGACTGCCTGCCTTGTTTTATCATTTGTTCTGTGAGATCGTATTCAATGGCCAGAGCCTTGGCAAAAAGGCCATGAGCATACAGGTGATCAGCGAAGACGGCGGGCAGCCTTCGATCAGCCAGTACCTGATCCGCTGGGTGTTCAGGCTGGCCGATTTCCCGGTATGGGTGCTTGGCGCCATCGTTAGCCAGGAGCTGCCCTGGTGGTGCTCGGTATTTCTTTTTGCGGGACTGGGTTCTGTAATCATCTCCAAAAAATCGCAACGCATCGGCGACCTCGTGGCAGGCACCATCATCATCGATACCAAGACCACTACTTCCTGGCAGGATACCGTTTTTACTGAGCTCGAAGCCAGCTACCTGCCCAGGTTCCCTGAAGTGATGCGGCTCACCGATAAGGACATCAATACCCTCAAAAGCATCATCCAGACCGTAAAGAAAAAAGGCGATTACAATCTTTCCATCCGCATTGCAGAACGGATCAAGAACCGGCTCAATATCAGCAGCGACCAGGATTCGCTCGATTTCCTGGAAACCCTGCTGAAGGATTACAATTACTATTCCACGAAATGATCAACGGAATCCTGCACTGAAAATGCCGATCAGCAATGCCAGGGCATAGAATCCCAGCACTACTATCATCAGGATGCCCATGAATTTGTAGCAGGACTTGAGATTGCGGAATGACTGCGACAATTGCTCCTGGTCATTCGTCCGCAAGGCCACCTGCATTTTAGCAGCGAAATTGTATAAGTACAGGCAGGGAAAGAAATACAGGAGGGCAAGCAATACGTAAAGCACGGAGAAAAACGCTCCTCCCATCATGCCTGCCCCGCCGCCGAAACGGCCAAAGGTACCGGCCATGAAAGAGCCGGCGAATAAGCCGATAAGAACGAAGAGTCCGCAAAAAATAAATCCTACGATCGACAGGAATTTTGACCATCTGGCTGTTTCGCCGAGATAGGCGGAGGATTGATGATCGATGTGCAGATCGAATAAACTGCTGCTAGGGGTATTTTGTTCCATGACAAGTTGTTTTATGGTTTGTAGTCCATTCCGAAATTACTGATAAAATTTAACAGAACCGCTACAAACGACAAAACTAATATGCCCTGGCAAACAGAACCCTTTCCCTGCTTGGCCTGCCGGTGAGTATGCACTTACCTGATTCCTGCGGGTTGTTCAATGGAATGCAGCGGATGGTGGCTTTCGATTTTTCCTTGATGAGGGCTTCCGTTTCGGCGGTGCCGTCCCAATGCGCGGAAATAAAGCCGCCTTTTTCATCGAGCAATCGCTCAAACTCTTCCCAGGTATCTGCTTTGGTGATGTGCGCATCGCGGTAGGCCAGGGCTTTGTTGTAGAGCTGCTGCTGTATATCGTCGAGGATGGATGGAATTTTTGCAGTAAGGCCTTCCATGCTCATGCTTGTTTTTTCCCTGGTATCGCGGCGCGCGAGCTCTACCGTATTATTCTCCAGGTCGCGCAGGCCGATGGCCATGCGGAGCGGAACGCCTTTCATTTCATATTCGGCAAATTTCCAGCCCGGGCGTGCGTTGTCGTTGTCGTCGAACTTCGCGCGTATTCCCAAAACTTTTAATTCCCGGGCTATGGCTGCGCATCTGGCATCGAGCTCCTCTTTTTTTTCATTGCCTTTATAAATGGGAATGATCACTACCTGCAGCGGAGCTATCCTGGGTGGCAATACCAGTCCTTCATCATCGCCATGCGCCATTACCAGGGCGCCTACCAGCCTGGTGCTTACTCCCCAGCTCGTGGCCCATACATAATCGAGGTTATTGCTCTTGTCCGAAAATTTTACATCGAAGGCTTTGGCAAAATTCTGTCCCAGGAAATGCGAAGTGCCAGCCTGCAATGCCTTGCCATCCTGCATCAGGGCCTCGATGCAATAGGTGTCGACGGCCCCTGCAAAACGCTCGCTTTCGCTCTTTACGCCCTTGATCACCGGAAGGGCCATGAATGTTTCAACGAAATCGGCATAGATATCCAGGATCAGCAGGGTTTCCGCCTGCGCTTCTTCTGCGCTGGCATGGGCGGTATGCCCTTCCTGCCAGAGGAATTCTGCCGTGCGGAGGAAAAGCCGGGTGCGCATTTCCCAGCGAACCACATTGGCCCATTGGTTAATGAGGAGGGGAAGATCGCGGTAAGACTGGATCCAGGTTTTATAGGTATTCCAGATGATGGTTTCGCTGGTGGGACGAACGATCAGCTCTTCTTCCAGCCTGGCTTCCGGGTCAACTATTATTCCTTCCAACGGATCGCTCTTGAGCCGGTAATGGGTTACCACA
>CAYYZJ010000528.1:0-2881 GCA_964475615.1 uncultured Flavitalea sp.
ATGCCTTCCATCTCAATAAAAATGCGCAACAAAGCGCCAATGCCAATATCCAGGAAGCCATCCGGAAAATAAAAATGCGGCAGCTCTACAGCGGGGCCGTTACGCTATGGGATAATGAAGGAACCGAAAACTGGTGGGCCACCATCTATGCCGCCCATTTTCTGCTGGAAGCGCAGAAAGCAGGGTACGATGTGGACAAAAACCTCCTCGATCCCATGCTCATCTATATCAACAACCAGCTCAGGAACAGGAAGACCATAACGTACTACTATAACCGAAACCAGAACAGGAAGATCGTTCCCAAGGAATCCATCTACGGATTATATGTGCTTGCCCTGGCAGGCAGGCCCAATACCAGCTCCATGAACTATTACAAATCCAATCCCTCGCTGCTCAGCCTGGATTGCAGGTATTTGCTTGCAGCAGCCTATGCATTGGCCGGCGACAGGAACAGCTACAAACAATTCCTGCCCACGCAGTTTGCCGGCGAGGAATCGGTGGCGCAGACCGGAGGCAGCTTTTATTCCGATATCCGCGATGAAGCCATTGCCCTGAATGTGCTCATTGATGTGGATCCCGGCAACCAGCAGATACCGCTGATGGCAAAGCATGTTTCGGACAAGCTGAAACAGCGGAGCTGGTACAGCACGCAGGAGCTCTCCTTCAGCTTTCTTGCATTGGGCAAGATCGCCAGGCAATCGGCCAGGTCAACGGCAACTGCCGAGATCATGGTGAATGGAAAAAAGCTGGCCGATATGAACGGCAATGATCTTCGCCTCGGCAGCCGGCAGCTCAAAGGCAATAATGTGCAGATCGTAACGCATGGCAGCGGCCGCCTCTATTATTTCTGGCAGACTTCAGGCATAAGCGCCGGCGGAGCTTATAAGGAGGAAGACAATTATTTAAAAATACGCAAGCGTTTCTTCGACCGGTATGGAAAGGCCATCAGCGGCAACACATTCAAACAAAACGATCTGGTGATCGTGCAACTGGTGATGGAAAGATCGTTCAGCACAGATATCGATAATGTGGTGATCACCGACCTGCTGCCTGCCGGTTTCGAGATCGAGAACCCGCGCACCAAGGAAATTCCGGGAATGGACTGGATCAAGGACGGCCTTACGCCCACAGCCCTCGATGTGCGCGATGACCGCATTCATTTTTTTGTGGATGTAAATGAAAATAAGCAGACTTACTATTATGCCGTGCGCGCCGTTTCGCCCGGCATTTACCGGATGGGGCCAGTGAGTGCAGACGCCATGTATAACGGTGAGTATCATTCGTACCATGGCGCCGGCATCATTAAAGTGATACCATAACCGCTAGGCCGTGAAGAAGCTGAACAGGATCACGGCCATGATGCTGATGATGAGCAGGATGAAATAAAGCAGGCTTATGCCCAGCGCCTTGCCAAAAGAAACGACCTTGCTCTGATGATAAACATTTTTCAGGGCAATGCCGAGATAAATAAAAAGAACGACCAATGAAATCAGCCGCAGGATATCCGGTATTTCCCAGTATGGCAATAGCCAGATCAGCAAAGTCCTTACTATAAGCAGAATGAACATGAAGGAATGGAAATGCAATGAGAAAATAAGATGCTGGGTATAATAATATTTTTTCCTGATATAAAAGAGCATAATCAGTAAAGCAAACAGCGGCAGCAGCACGAACATGAGCTTGGGAATGCTGTGCTGGAAGTTTTCTGTAACGATAAGCTCCCTCCTGCTTCCATAGCGGGCTTTCAGATCAATATTGGTTCGGATCAGCCAGCGCATGAATCCTTTGTTGCGGCTGCTGTCAGGCAATGTTTTTTGTACCGAATCGTATTCCTGCACGCTGTTATAACGGTCTTCCGTAAGCGTAAACTTGAGGCTTTTTCCGTTAAAGGAAAACCCCAACGATTCGTCCTTTGCTTTTTTTGAAACAGGCGTATCCAGCGATGAGGCCAGATCGCTGATCACTTGTTTCCTTATGCTGTCGTACGCGCCGGGCCTGGAAGATAAGGCCAGGCTTTTTCTCAGGCTGTCGGCCAGTTGCTGGCGAACCGGATTCGCAGTGGATGCAACCGGCTCATTTGCATTTTCCTCTTCGTTTCTGCGGATGAACAACACCAGGAAAAAAAGCGCAGAAATGAACACATACATCCTGATGGGGTTCAGGTAGCTCATTCTTCTGCCGGCAAAATATTCCCTGGTCAGAAAGCCTGGTTTGAACAAAAGATCCCTGAGCGTGGTCAGGAATTTTGAATCGTAATGTGTGATATCGGAAAGGAAATGCCCCACCAGGTGGCCCAGACTTTCCCTGGTCTCCAGGTTTTCCTGCCCGCAATGGGAGCAATACCGGTCAGGTATAACCGCTCCGCAGTTCAGGCAGTTCTTTTCTTTTCGAAGATGATGTTTCAATGCGGGTTTTGCTAAAATTAGTAAAATGATCTTAACAAAACATGAACTCATCAATCGCCGAGCTTGCCGATGGCATCATACATCACCCTGAAGCAGTTCCAGGCGGTATTGTCGCCGCCCTTTCTGTCTTTTTCATTTCCATAATATCCTTTCAGGAAAATTGAAGTATTTGACCAGGTGGTTTCCATCAGTCCCTGGAAGCGGGGCTTCATTTCGGCGGTGCTTTCATTCCTGAAGGCAACCATATCCCTTACCTGCGCAACGGCAACATGGGGTATTCGCCAGGGGCAGGTGATGACGCGGAAACCTTTCATGGCAAAATATACAGCAGTTTTATCGGGCCGCTCATAATGCCAGTCGCAGATCACCACGTCTTTGGGGATCATGTCGATGGCGCGATAGGTGTTATTGTAACTGGCTTCCCAGATCCCCAGTCCGGTGGTCCTGCCGTCGATGAGGCGGTCGCCCCAGATCCA
>CAYYZJ010000529.1:0-2733 GCA_964475615.1 uncultured Flavitalea sp.
GGTTCTCCGATGTTTATCTGGTTGTCGCAGAGGCCGCATTCAAGGCAGGCGACCTGGTCAATGCCGCTGCCATGATCAATGTGGTGCGGCAGCGGGCTGCTTACAGAAGCACAAATAGTCCTGCGCAGAATGATGCGGCAGTTGCAGCAGTGACCATCACACCCGATCAGGTAACGCTGGATTTTATCCTGGATGAACGCACGCGTGAATTCTATGGCGAATGGCAGCGGTGGTGGGATCTGGCAAGAACCAAATCGCTCATCAGCAGGGTCACTGCCTGGAATCCGGAAGCAGCACCATACATCCAGCCATTCCATGTATTGAGACCCATTCCGCAACAGGAGATCGACCTGGTGACAGAAGGGCCGGCATTCCCCCAAAATCAAGGGTATTGATATGAACGCCGGAAGCTGAAATTACTGTACATTAGTCTTATCGTTCTACTTAACCCCCGTCAGGGTTTCAAACCCCGACGGGGGTTATGGTTATCATCGTAAAACACAGCTATGTTCATGGAGCAAACCATGCGGTGGTTCGGGCCCAATGATCCGGTAAGCCTTTGGCATATCCGCCAGGCCGGATGCACGGGTGTGGTTACCGCATTGCATCATATACCTGTTGGAGAAGTGTGGCCGGTTGAAGAGATCAATAAAAGAAAAGCAACCATCGAAGCGGCCGGCATGAGCTGGACTGTTATCGAAAGCCTCCCGGTGCATGAAGATATCAAAAAGCAAACGGGCAACTATAAACGCTATATCGAGAACTATAAACAGAGCCTGATCAATGTAGCGCAATGCGGGCTGAAAGTGGTAACGTATAATTTCATGCCCATCCTCGACTGGATGCGCACCGATATTGCTTATGAAATGCCCGACAGGAGCAGGGCCCTCCGGTTCGAGAAATCCGCTTTCATCGCTTTCGATCTTTTTATATTGAAAAGACCCGGCGCAGCCAACGACTATACGAAAGTTGAAATAGAGAAAGCGGAGAAACGTTTCGGCAGCATGACCGGAAAAGAGAAAGAGATATTGTACCGGAATGCCTTGCTTGGCTTGCCCGGCAGCGAAGAGCGATTTACCGAAGAACAGATACTGGCAGCGCTTGAAACCTGCAAAAACATCGATGCCGGAAAATTGAAGCAGCATTTGTTTTATTTTTTGCGGGAGATAGTGCCCGTTGCCGGAAAGGCAGGACTGAAGATGGCCATCCATCCCGACGATCCGCCTTTTCCGATACTGGGCCTTCCGAGAATTGTAAGCACGGAGCAGGATGCCAGGGAACTGCTCGATGCTGCTCCTTCCGCAGCCAACGGATTGTGTTTTTGCACGGGCTCCTATGGCGTTCGCGCAGATAATGATCTACCGGGCATGGTTAAACGCCTGGGCGATCATATTCATTTTTTGCATCTGCGCAGCACGAAGCGGGATGAGGAAGGGAATTTTTTCGAGGCCGACCACCTGAACGGAGATGTAGATATGTATGAAGTGGTAAAAGAAGTTATTTTACTGATGAGAAAAAAGAATATTTCTATTCCCATGCGCCCCGACCATGGCCACCAGATGCTGGATGACCTGGAAAAGAACGGCCATCCCGGATACAGCGCCATCGGCAGATTGCGCGGGCTGGCTGAGATCAGGGGACTGGAACTGGGAATTCAAAAAGCCCTGGGCTATTAAACATTTCGGATGACTGAAAACAACATGACGAAACAAAGATGGGTTATTGTAACGCTTCTTTTTTTTGCCACCACCATTAACTATATCGACAGGCAGGTCATCGGACTGCTGAAAGATTATCTTGCCGCAGATTTCAACTGGTCTGAAAAAGATTATAGCAATATCGTGATGGCTTTTTCAGCAGCGTATGCCGCCGGCCTCTTGCTTGTGGGAAGGAGTATCGATAAATTGGGAACCAAGCTTGGCTATGCTGTTTGTGTAATTGTCTGGAGCATTGCTGCAATGGCCCATGCGATGGTGAAAAGCACATTGGGATTCGGTATAGCGAGGTCTGTTCTTGGTCTTGGTGAATCGGGCAATTTCCCGGCGGCCATTAAAGCAGTAGCGGAATGGTTCCCCAAAAGAGAACGCGCATTTGCCACCGGCATTTTCAACAGCGGAACGAATATTGCTGCAGTTATCGGCCCTTTTGCCGTGATGTGGATATACCGTCATTACGGATGGAGGCAAACGTTTATCTGGACGGGTGCGCTGGGATTTTTCTGGCTTATTTTCTGGTGGCTGTATTATCATATTCCATCAAAGCAAAAAAAGATCAACCGTGCCGAGTTCGATTATATCCACAGCGATGCGCCTGATCCTGCCGACGGCACCACGATCGGCTGGGCAAAGATCATCAGCATCAAACAAACCTGGGCCTTTGTACTGGGAAAATTTTTTACCGACCCGGTATGGTGGTTCTACCTGTTCTGGATCCCTTCTTATTTCAATACAGTATATAAGCTGGATCTGAAACAGTCATGGATATACGTATCTACAGTATATTTTGTTGCGGGCCTGGGGAGTGTTCTCGGCGGATATCTGCCCGGCTACCTGATCAAAAAAGGATGGCCCATATACAAGGCAAGAAAAACATCCATGTTGCTGTATGCGTTCCTGGTTGTTCCCATCATTTTCATTCGCTTCACCGACCAGGTGTGGACGGCAGTGGGGCTTATCAGCCTCGCAGCAGCGGCCCATCAGGCCTGGAGCGCCAATATTTTCACCACGGCGTCCG
>CAYYZJ010000530.1:0-2993 GCA_964475615.1 uncultured Flavitalea sp.
TGGTACAATGGTGGTACGGTCACAATGCAGTGGCTTTCTTCCTCACTACTCCTTACCTGGGCCTCATGTATTATTTTCTGCCCAAGGCAGCCAACAGGCCTATTTATTCATACCGGCTTTCCATCATCCATTTCTGGGCGCTGATATTTATTTATATCTGGGCAGGGCCGCATCATTTGCTGTATACGGCTTTGCCCGACTGGGCGCAATCGCTGGGAGTTGTTTTCTCCGTTATGCTCATCGCGCCGAGCTGGGGCGGCATGCTCAACGGGTTGTTCACGCTGCGCGGCGCATGGGATAAAGTGCGGGAAGACCCGGTGCTGAAATTCCTGGTGGTTGCCGTAACCTGCTATGGCATGGCCACTTTTGAAGGCCCGATGCTCAGCCTGAAAAGTGTGAACGCCATTTCGCATTTCACCGACTGGACGATTGCGCACGTGCATATCGGCGCACTCGGCTGGAACGGGTTCCTCACTTTCGGCGTGCTGTACTGGCTGATACCGCGAATGTGGAACACGCCGCTCTATTCGAAAAAGCTTGCAGGCACCCATTTCTGGATCGGAACGATCGGCATCGTGCTCTATGCCATCCCGCTGTACTGGGCCGGATTTACGCAAAGCATGATGTGGAAGACGTTCACGGAAGAAGGGCAACTGAAATTCCAGTTCCTTGAAACCGTAACGCATATTATTCCGATGTATGTAACGAGAAGCATCGGAGGCGCTTTATACATCATCGGCGCATTCATCATGATCTATAACCTGCGCAAGACCATCCTGCAGGGAAAATTTGTAGCCGATGAAGCAGCGGAAGCAGCCCCTTTACCCAAAACAATACCTACGCACGGCAAGGAATACTGGCATCGCTGGATAGAAAAACGTCCCATGAAAATGCTCGTGTTCAGTTTGATCGCCGTGCTCATCGGAGGATTGATAGAGCTGATCCCTACCTTTCTCGTTAAATCCAATATCCCTACCATCAGCAGTGTGAAACCCTATACCGCGCTCGAGCTGCATGGTCGTGACATCTACATCCGGGAAGGCTGCTATCTGTGTCATTCACAGATGGTGCGGCCTTTCCGCGATGAAGTAGCCAGGTACGGCGAATATTCCAAGGCCGGTGAGTTCGTATACGATCACCCTTTTCAATGGGGATCGAAAAGAACCGGGCCCGACCTGGCGAGGATCGGAGGCAAGTATCCCGACAGTTGGCATTATAACCACATGATGGATCCGCAGTCCATGTCGCCCGGATCGATCATGCCCTCTTATGCCTGGCTGCTCGACAATAAGCTGGATACTTCCAGAACCCCATCCATGATATCGGCCATGCGCCAGCTCGGCGTTCCTTATCCGCAGGGATATGAACGGCAGGCCAATCACGGCCTGATCGTTCAGGCCGACAGCATCCGCAACAGCCTTCAGTCGGACAAAATAAAAACACCCGATAACAAGGAGATCATTGCGCTGATCGCATACCTGCAAAGATTGGGCAAGGACATCAAAGCTGCTCCCAAACCGGAAACAGCAAAAGAGGAGACCGCTCCCCGATCCGTTTTCGGCAATTAAGATTAAAACCATCAATCATGAAATTCATTCATTACCTGGAAAAAATAAGCGGAGTAAGCATTTACGGACTGTCGTCCTTCCTGCTGTTCGGGATCGTTTTTTTGCTGATGCTGTTCTGGACAATCAAGGCAGATAAAAAAATGATCGAAGAGATCAGCCGCATTCCGCTCGACAACAACGTTTAACTGAAAACCTGATGAATATGCAGTCTTCCATATCCAATCCCTTCGTAGTGATCATGATCATCCTCATGCTTATACTGGCATTGATCATCGGTCTGCTGGCCAATCTCGTATTGGGTGCAGCCCAGTTGCAGCTCGAAAAGGAAACAAAAGAAAAAAAGCCGGAAGAGAAAAAGACCGTTTCTTCCGCTGCTTCCACGGCCGCAGCGCTGTTGCTCCTGCTGTTTTCCCCTTCGCTTTTTGCGCAGGATAAACAGCTCGAAGCCGCTGCTGCGGCAACAAGCCTGATCAGCGGCGTTTCACCCACTGCTTTTTATGTGATGATGGGAGTGATATTCCTGGAGCTGCTGGTAGTGGCGGTATTGCTGTACAACCTGAAACTGTTGCTGAACCTGCAAAGGAAGAAAGAAGCCGCTGCAACAGCGCTGGAAACAAAGCCTCGTATCAGTTGGTGGGACAAGTTCAATAAATTCAAACCCATCGAACAGGAAGTGGCCCTGGATCTCGGTCACAGCTACGACGGCATCCGCGAGCTGGATAACCGCCTGCCACCCTGGTGGCTCTATGGATTTTATTGCACCATCCTGTTCGCCTGCATCTATCTCTGGCGCTATCATGTAGCGCACAGTGCGCCGCTGAGCGCGGAAGAATTCAGGATCGCTATGGAAAAAGCAGCCGTTCAGAGAGAGGCCTACCTGAAAAAAGCAGCCAATAATGTTGATGAAACCAATGTAAAGCTGCTCACCTCGCAGACCGATCTTGCCGCAGGCAAAAATATTTTTGAGACCACCTGCTTTGCATGCCATGGCAAAATGGGCGAAGGCGGCGTGGGCCCCAACCTGACAGACGATTACTGGCTGCACGGAGGCGATATTAAAGATGTTTTCAAAACCATCAAATACGGATGGCCCGAAAAAGGAATGAAGAGCTGGAAAGATGATTATTCGCCTTCGCAGATAGCGCAGATAGCCAGCTATATAAAATCCCTGCACGGAACACATCCTGCCAACGGCAAGGCGCCGCAGGGAACGCCTTATATGGAATCCGATTCGAGCGGCATGCATCAGGACAGTGTAAAAAAACTGGCACTTAAATGAGCACAGAAATTTCTGCCAACGAGCGAAAAAAAACAGGCGCATCATTCCGCGACAGCCTTGCTACGGTTGATGCCAAAGGCAAACGGAAATGGGTATACGCCCAAAAGCCCAAAGGCCTTTTCTATAACCTGCGTTCCTATACCAGT
>CAYYZJ010000531.1:0-3475 GCA_964475615.1 uncultured Flavitalea sp.
CGAAGGCCCCACATAGGCGCCGGGGTTGACGTTGCGAGCGCTGATCACTCCGCTGAACGGAGCGCGGATCTCCAGGTAATTCCTGGTGTCGGCAATTTCTTTATATGCAGACTTGGCTGCATTGAGCTGCGCCAGATCAGCGTCCTTTTTAGCCAGCGCCTGGTCGATATCGTTCTGCGAAACGGTTCCCGGCGTTTGACTGGTTTCATAAAGCCGGTCATAATTGGCCTTGCTGGCCAGGTAAATGGCTTCCTGCGCTTTGAGGCGCGATTCTGCCCCGGCAAGCTGCGAGTTCAGCTCCGGCGCTTCCATGGTTACGAGCAGGCTGCCGCTGTTCACTTCCGATCCAACGTCAACATAAAGCTTTTTCACAAAGCTGTTCACCTTGGCATAGAGGTCAACCTGCTGGTAGGCGATCAGCTCACCCGGTATCTGGATGGAAGAGGAGAGCTTTTCCTTCTTCAGCGTGAATAACTCACGGGCAGGCCTATCCTCTTTTTTAGGTTCAACAGCGGCTTTCGTTTCCGAAGAACTGCAACTGCCGATCATGCCTGCGCCCATGCAGGCAAAAGCGGCAATGATAATATGTTGCGTCATGTTATGATTTATTGTTCTGTTCATACAAGGATGGAATATAGTGTTTACTGTCTTTATCTTCCGGGTCGAGCGATACGGATTCCGTTGATGCCTTGCCCTGCACCCAGGAAAAGACCAGGGGCAATATGAATAAGGCGGCAAAAGTGGAAGCGATCAATCCGCCGATCACGGCGCGGCCTAACGGCGCCGCCTGATCGCCGCCTTCGCCCAGGCCCGAAGCCATGGGGATCATGCCGACCACCATGGCTACGGCAGTCATCAATATGGGGCGAATACGGAGCGCGGCAGATTCCCTGGCCGATTCAACAGCATTGCCATTATGCATCCGCAGATGCTCGGCATTGGTGATGAGCAATACGGAATTGGCAATGGATACGCCCACCGACATGATGATGCCCATATACGATTGCAGGTTCAGGGTTGATCCGGTTAGCCGCAACAGCAGCAAAGAACCCAGCAATACTGCCGGTATGGTGGAGAGTACTACCAGCGATACCTTGAAAGACTGGAAGTTCGCTGCCAGCATTAAAAAGATCACGATGATGGCTGTGATCAGCCCGGTCTGCAGGCTGTTCAGCGTTTCGGTCAGCGTTTGGCTCAATCCTCTTGTCTCGATGGTCAGCCCTCGGGGCAAATTGCCCAATGTGGACAAGGCAGCATCCACATCTCGCGTAGCTCTGCCCAAATCCATTTTATTGATATTGGCAGTAACCGAAAGCACCGGCACTGCTCCGATATCATCGGCTTCGCCATAAGTGGTATCCGGCCTGATGCTGGCCACATCGCCCAATACCGGGCGGGTGCTGTTCCGCAGTATCGGTATTTCGTTGATGTCGTTGATGCTGGTGATCTTATTTTCCGGAACCTCCACCTGCACATTATAGCTCAGCCCGATCCTTTCGTCCACCCACACGCTTTTTTCCGTGAACCGCGATGAAGAAGTGGAAGCCACCAGCGAGCGCGAAACATCCGACACATCGGCGCCGAGCTGTGCCGCCCGCACGCGGTCGATGTCGATATTGATGGAAGGATATTTGATGGATTGCCCAAGCTGCACATCGCGCAGGTAATCGATCTGCCTGAGCTTATCCATCACCTTATAGGCGTATTCTTCATTCTGCTTTTTATTTTTTCCCGATACCATTACTTCGATCGGAGTAGGCGAGCCCTGGCTCAGGATCTTGTCGGTAAGCTCGATGGGTTCAAAGGAAAGCTTTACATCGGGAAGGGCTTCTTTCATTTTCTGCCTGAACCTTTCTTTAAGATCGTCGAGATTTTCTTTATAGTTTTCATTAAGCTGCACCTGCAGCACGCCTTCATGCGGCCCGCTCATGAACAAGTACAGCGGACTGGTAGAAAACTGTGAAGGATGCTGGCCGATGAATGCAGAAGTGACCTGTATATTTTCTTTGCCTACCAGTCCTTCCAGCACTTTCAATGTCTGCAGCATTTTCCCTTCCGTTCTTTCCAGCCTGGTGCCGTCGGGTGCGCGCAGTCTTACCTGGAACTGGCCGGCATTGGTCTTGGGCAACACATCGCGGCCGATGCTCATGAGCATCCATACGGCAGCTCCGGTAACGAGCAGGCTGTATGCGATCACGATCGGCTTGCGGTATGGCAGGATGCGGTTGAGAAAGCGCAGGAAGCGGTTGCGGAATTTTTCAAACCGCGTAAGCTTGTCCTCAGGCTTTTCCACCAGCATTTTTTTCTGATCCCAGGTGTCTTTTTCACCGGAAGATGCCAGCGCCGAAGCTGCATATTCTTCCTGGTCGCTCACGCCTTTGGCGTGATGTCCTTTCATCAGCCAGTTGGCCATGATGGGTACAAAAGTCTGAGCCAGCAGATATGAAGTGATCATCGAAAAAGCGATAGCCATGGAAAGCGGCAGGAAAAGCGCTCCCGGAATGCCCTTCATGGTAAAGGCCGGCGCAAACACAGCCAGGATACAGAACAGGATCAGCAGTTTCGGAAATGCGATCTCCTTGCATGCATCCCAGATGGCCAGGGCCTTGGGCTTGCCCATGTCGAGATGCTGGTGTATGTTCTCTATCGTTACCGTCGATTCATCCACCAGGATACCGATGGCCAGCGAAAGTCCGCTCAGGGTCATGATATTGACGGTTTGATGGAAGAGATAGAGGAAGAGCACGCCGGAGATGATCGAAGTGGGAATGGTGAGTATAACGATCAGGGCTCCACGAAGATCGCCCAGGAACAGCAATACCATCAGTCCCGTGAGCACGGCGCCGATAGCGCCTTCGGTGAGCAGGCTCTTCACCGAATTGATCACATAAACGGACTGGTCGAATTCATAAGAGAGCTTCACATCTTCCGGCAAAAGGCTTTGAAAGCGGGGGATGGCTTTTTTCAGGTTCTGCACCACTTCCCAGGTGGATGCGTCGGCCGATTTGGTGACCGGCAGGTAAACGGAACGCCTGCCGTTGACCAGCGCATAGCCCATGGTGATGTCGGCGCCGTCTTCCACGGTGGCCACATCCTTGAGATAGAGGTTCTGCACCCCGCCTTTGAATAGGGGAATATTTTCAAAATCCTTGATGGTCTTGATGGTGGTATTGGCAGGAGTGAAATAATTGACATCGCCGATGCGCACGTTGCCGGGCGGGGTGGACTGGTTATTGACCCGCAATGCTTCCACCAGTTGATCGGGAGTGAGATTATGCGAACGCAACAGCTCAGGATCGGCCTTGATCACTACCGTGCGCACATTGCCGCCGAAAGGAGCGGGCGAAATCAAACCCGGAATGGAAGTGAATGAAGAGCGCACATACACATTGGCCATATCCAGCAGCTCATTGTTCGAGCGCTTGCTGCTGCTCAGCACAAGCTGCCCCACAGGAAGGGTAGAAGCGTCGAACCG
>CAYYZJ010000532.1:0-1857 GCA_964475615.1 uncultured Flavitalea sp.
TGATCTGTCCAGAGGTTAAAAGGCTCATGAAAACCCGCATTGATGCAATAACCCGGAGCGCGGTGCAGGTTGAGGCTTACGTGCATATTGTATTTGTGCGCCGCGGCTACCAGCTTTTCGATCTCAGCCACTCTTTTCTCATCGATCTTATATACGTCCTCAGGGGTGATGTTCCTGCTGCGGTCGATATCGAGATAATTGGGATAGGCCAGCGGCAGGCGAATGAAATCAAAGCCCCAGTCGCTCATCCAGCGAAAATAATCTTCCGGCGTTCCTCCCCTGGAATGCGAAGGATCGGGCGAAAAAAAATCGAGCAGGTTAAAGCCTTTCCATTTAGGCAATTTGTTTAAAGACTGCGATCCTGATGAAGCCATCGTGGTATGCGCCTGTAATCCCAGTGCTGCCGCCAGTATGCCGCTGTTCCTGACAAAAGCCCGCCGGCTGATCCTTTTATTTTTCATTTCCGGTAATTGAAGCGATGTTTAAATATAAAAAAACCGGATGGAACAATAAACGCGTCTTTTTTAAGTTTTATATGTATCCGGCATCCTTAGCAAAAATTCAACCATGAAAAAACTTTATCTGCACCTCTTCAAAAACGAAGAAAACATCTCTATCCCCTTCCTCATCCTCTCATTCCTTGCAGGCATTCTTTCCGCCACGCTGCTTTTCTCAATTTTCGGCAATGCCAGCAAAGCACTTATCCTATCCACCCTCGGCCTTTAATAAAAAAAATCCGCACATTAATTATTTATTCTTCCTTCTCCGTCTTTTTCTTTTTTCTTTCCTTGGCATAAATGTGTTTCGCTTTTTCAGCGAGGTCTACAAATTCTTTCTGCGCGGGATCTGCGGCGTCATAGCATTGATTGGTGATATCGATCACATCCTGCCAGCTCACCTGTTTCATGAACTTCGATTTTTTCATCAGTCCGCCGAACATGGCCACTGAAGAAGCGAAGCGGTAAGCCGAAGGCAGATCGGCAAATGGGGTGAAGCTGAACGGACAATCATAGAAAGAGCTGCGGAGCAAAGAATCATAGGGCAGCTTATAATGCAGCGCGACGCGGGCGAATCCTTTTTTTCCCGCAAACAGCGCGTCGATATTGGAATTGGCGGGATTGATCTCAAACATTGCCAGCATCGAATATCCCGATCCGATCTCACCGCCCTGCAGCACGTTGGCCGAATCCGTCAATGCATTCAGTTTATTGTCGAAACCGATCAGGCGGTAATCTTTCACGATGTCTGAATTGAAATGCACATCGAGATAAGCGTCGTCGGCAACGGCATAAATGGTTTGGGTAAATTCCTGCATCAACACTTTTTCCGCTTCTTTTTCATCATCGAGATAAGCAAAATTCCCATTGCCTTTATTGGCCAGCACTTCCAGCTTGGAATCTTTATAATTGCCCATGCCCACGCCCAGGCAGGTAAGATAAATGCCCCATTGCTTGTGCAGGGTGATCAGGCGGTCGAGCTCGTCTTCGGTGGTTTGTCCCACGTTGAAATCCCCGTCCGTAGCGAGGATCACGCGGTTATTGCCTCCTGGTATGAACTGGCTCTTGGCCAGGCGGTAGGCAGCGCGGATGCCGGCTTCGCCCGGAGTGGCCCCGCCGGGGCTAAGCTCTTCGATCGATTTCAGGATCTTCTTTTTATCGCTGCCTGGTGTGGGCGGCAACCATACTCCCACGTTTCCTCCGTATACTACTATCGAAACCGTATCCTTATCGCGCAGATTGTTCACCAGCAATCCGAATGAAGATTTCAGCAGGGGCAGGCGGTTGGGCAGGTCCATGGAGCCGGATACATCGATGAGAAAGACCAGGTTGGCAGGCGGAATTTTTTCGATATTGGCTT
>CAYYZJ010000533.1:0-2471 GCA_964475615.1 uncultured Flavitalea sp.
TCATCACCATGCGATTTCTGACCTTTGAATATTATAAACGACGACTGGCTATGCCTGTCCATTTCGATCTGGAATACTTTGGAACAAAAAATGGCTGTTTGCCGGTCATAATATTTCTCTACCAGATAAAGCATCAGATTCAGGAAAGAATAAGCGCCGCCATTCGTATAAATTCCATTCTCATCGGTGATGAGCTGATCGGTTTGTAAGTTCACTTTTGGAAACATGCTTCTGAGTTGATCTGCGGCAGCCCAATGTGTAGAGCAGCTTTTTCCATCCAGCAATCCGGTTGAGGCCAGCAGATAGGCGCCGGTACATATACTTGCTATCTCTGCTCCATTCTTATACTGTTCACCGATCCAGTCGATCAGCACTTTGTTTGCCTTCACCGCTTTAAGATAATTATGATTCAGTGACGGAATGATTGCAAGATCGGTTTTGACAATAGCCGATATATGGGCCTGCGGCTTCGCTATAAACAGGCCGCCGTGGAATTCGACTTCTTTTGAAATACCTGCCAATTCAATTTTAAATACTTCCTTTTTACCGTTTTCTTTCCAATACGCATTGGCCCGGGTAAATATTTTGTAAGCGCCTACTATACTGCTCAGGTTATTCTCTCCATCCGGAACGATTATGGTAAGATGTTTCATGACAGTTCTTTTGATAAAGGTAGAAATTCGGCCTGTCCAAATCAACCCGCTATAAAGTCCATATAACACCCCTGCAAAGTAATATTTAGACGATACTTTTATCAAACAAAACATAACCAATGATAAAAGAACAAAAAAGGGTATTGACAACTCAGGAAGTTGCAGCCCGATTCAATGAACTTGCTCAACAAGATAAATGGTTTGAGATCCAGGATGAATTTTTTGCGGAAAACGTCAGGAGCATAGACCCTCCCGATTCTCCGTATTTTGGATATGCAGAAGGAAAGGCTGCCGTTCGCAAAAAAGGCGAAGATTTTGTGAAACGAATTCAGGCACGCCATAGAACTTATACAAGCGGCCCCCTTGTTGCTGGCAACCATTTTGCTGTAGGAAGAGAAGTAGATATAACGGTGCAACCGCATGGAAGAATACAAATCAACCAAATCATGCTGTATGAAGTGAAAGATGGCCAGATCATATCGGAACAATTCTTCTATTGAAACCATTTAAAAATGCCGAACATTCATCATGCATTACTTATCGGGGCGCCGGCTGAAAAAGTATATAGTGCAATTACCAGCCAGGAAGGATTATCCGGGTGGTGGACACCCGATACAAAGGCAAAGGCAGAGCTCAATACCGTTGCGCGTTTTCCTTTTGGCCCCGACTACTTCAAGGAAATGAAAATTACGGAGCTAAAACCTTTCGAGCTGGTCAAATGGAATTGTATCAAAGGCGCCGACGAGTGGATAGGAACTACCATTTCTTTCTGGCTTCTGCCCGGCGATAAAAAAACCCTGTTGAATTCACATTCTGAAATGAAGGGTCAGATAGAACAGCAACGGAATGATGAAGAAACCCTGTTGATCTTCCATCATGATGATTGGAAGGAATATACACCCATGTTCGCTGAATGCAGCTATACCTGGGCACAGTTCCTGAGAAGCCTGAAATTATGGTGTGAAACCGGTAAGGGCCGGCCATGGCCAAATCAACATAGAACAGAACTATAAGAATTGTTTAATTAGCAGTTTGCATGACCGGCCTTATTTCAACACTCCCATCAAATTCAAAGATGGGGCATTTACTGGCTATCTCACTGGCTTCATCCATGGATGCTGCATTAATAATAATAAAGGAACTGACCGATTCATTATTGACAATATAAGCTCCTTCTTTTATTGTTTTGCCGGAACCGGTAATTGTTTTGCCTTCATTGGCAGGCCTGAATCCGGCAACTAATTTTCCTGTTTGCCCAAGATTACCCATATATTCCCGCCAGTGCTTGATATTGGTTTGCACGGCCTCTTGCGAGGAAGGAACAACATTTGATTTGAACCTGAAAATTAAAAGGTATTGCTGTTTTGATGAACCATTTTTTGTTTGAGCAACTAATGTTGCCAGGCTTGCGCAGGAGAGCATAGTTAAAAAAATGATTTTTTTCATATCGATTTGTTTGTTTTAATAAATAACCCAATGATAAGAGAACCAAGCGTACCCATTACAGATTGAGCGATCAATGCCTGGAAAACCTGGGTAGAAGTGCTGAACTGGCCTCTTACCCTTATGAGCTGCCGCCTGATTTCTTCCGGTGTTTTCCCGGCTGCTATCAATGCGGTTTCTGCTTCCTTTACCATATAATCTGAATAGCCGGGGTTAATGACAGTACAATAAATAAATGCAAAAAAACCTGCTATAAAAGCGGAGATCAATGAAATGGATATGCCTGTTTTCACCGCCTGGCCGAAGCTGATTCGATCCCCGTTTTTTCTTTTTACTTCCTTTATTCCAAGATAGACCCCGATAATGAGTATTATA
>CAYYZJ010000534.1:0-3678 GCA_964475615.1 uncultured Flavitalea sp.
CACATTTCCACATTAAATTAATTTGGCTTCCTCATGCAATAACCTCACCAGTTCCGCAGGATTGTCTGCAGGAACCAGCTTTACGCCTGCTTTGGCAGGAGGGAGCTCGAACGATACTACGCTGGTTAATGGCGCGATATCGGCGGGCTCTGCTACTTTCAGGGGTTTTGTCCTGGCGCTCATGATGCCCTTCATATTCGGGATGCGCTGCTCAGCCACTCCTTTCTGGCAGCTCACTACCAGCGGCAGGTTCACTTCATCGGTTTCCTCGCCGCCTTCGATTTCGCGGGTAACCATGGCCGTTACCCCGTTGAGCTCGAATTTGGTGGCCAGGGAAATATAGGGAAGATCCAGCAGCTCGGCCAGCATGCCTCCGATGGAAGAACCGTTATAGTCGATGGTCTCCTTTCCGGTAAAGATCAGATCATAACCGCCTTGTTTGGCCACTTCGGCAATCTGGGCGGCGACATAAAAACCATCCTGGCTGTCGGCATTCACGCGGATCGCTTCATCCCCGCCCAAAGCCAGGGCCTTGCGGATCACGGGATCGGCGTCGGCGCCGGCAACAGTGATGAGGTGTAGCAGGGTGGAAGGGTCTTTTTCCTTGAGCTCGATAGCCCTTACCAGGGCATACCATTCGTCATAAGGATTGATGATCCATTGAACGCCATTGGCAGCGAATTTCGTATTGTTATCGGTGAAGGCTATTTTTGCCGTGGTGTCGGGCGTTTTGCTGATACAAACTAAAATCTTCATTGGCAGTATTTATCGATATAAAGTTGTTTATGCAACTAATGCAAAGATAAGTTTTGTAAAGATAGGTTGGGCATAAGAACGAAAAAAATTATCATATCATGAACAGGATCGATCAATTGAAACAATTTTTGCAGGATGATCCTGAGGATAATTTTTTACAGCATGCGCTGGCCCTGGAATACATCAAGGCCGGCAATGACGGTGAGGCCAGGAAATTATTTGAATCCATCCTGACCCGCGACCCGGCTTATATCGGCTCTTATTATCACCTGGCCAAGCTGCTTGAGCGCAATGGCGAAACCAGCACTGCACTTGCCTGGTATGAAAAAGGAATGGCGGAAGCCAAGAAGGCCGGCGACCTGCATGCCTATAATGAATTATACGGGGCTTATGAGGAATTGCTGGGACAATAGCATGAACTGAACAGAAAATGAATTTAGCAGAACAATTTCTGGCATTTATCGCAAAAGAAAATCTTTTCTCACCAAAAGATAAATTATTGCTTGCCGTCAGCGGGGGATTGGATTCCGTTGCGCTCTGCGAACTCTGCCATCAGTCGGGATTCGATTTCACGATAGCCCATGGCAATTTTCAATTGAGAGGAGCGGAGAGTGAAAGAGATGAGGCATTCGTGTGTTCATTGGGAAAAAAATATGGAAAGGAAGTCGTGGTGAAACGGTTCGATACCGATGAATATGCTGCCGCCAACAAACTATCCATCCAGGCAGCAGCGCGCGAACTGCGCTACGCCTGGTTCCATGAACAGATCGGCCGGTGGCCGGGAAGCGGATACATCCTCACCGCCCATCATCTCGACGACAATATCGAAACCCTGCTGATGCATTTTTTCAGGGGCACCGGAATTGCGGGGCTCAGAGGCATGCTTCCGAAACAGGGAAAGATCCTGCGGCCATTATTATTCGCAGAAAAAGAAGCCTTGAAAGCATTTGCCGAAGCCCATCGCCTGCAATGGGTGGAGGACAGCTCCAATGAACAGGATAAATACACCCGCAATTATTTCCGCCATCAGCTTCTTCCGCTGATAGAAAAGATCCATCCTGCTGCAAAAAGCAATCTGGCGGGTAATATCGAACGCTTCCGCGATGTCGAGCAATTGTACCGGCAATCCATCGACCTGCATAAGAAAAAATTGCTCGAGCATAAAGGCAGCGAAATCCATATTCCCGTGCTGAAGCTGAAGAAAGCAATGCCGCTGAAGACCATCGCATACGAGATCATTCGCGAATACGGTTTTACAGCAGCGCAGTCGGATGAGCTCATTGCCCTGCTCGACAGTGAATCCGGCAAATACATCCGCTCGGCTACGCATCGCATTTTAAAGAACCGCAACTGGCTGATCATTTCTCCTGATATCGATATCCTCACCGGCAATATTATAATTGAGGCAGGAACAAAGCAGGTTCAATATCCCATGGGTGATCTTCGCATCGGATCGATCCCTGTTGCCGGTCATAAACTGCAAACGGCAAGCTCCATTGCCCAGCTCGATGCCGGCGAAATCCGTTTTCCGCTGCTGCTGCGCAAATGGAAGCCCGGCGATTATTTCTACCCGTTAGGCATGCGTAAAAAAAAGAAGATCGCCCGCTTTCTCATCGATCAGAAATTATCGCAAACGGAAAAAGAAAAAGTATGGGTGATTGAAATGGATAAAAAGATCGTCTGGATCGTAGGTATGCGCATCGACGACAGGTTCAGGATAAAGGCGGGCACCAAACAAGTGTTAAATATCGAAGTGAGGATGGCTGAGCTCGGTCAAAAATAAATTGATCACCTTAGGATAGGCCACTATGGTGAATACAACGCCGAATAAAGCCCCGTAAAAATGAGCGTCGTGATTGATGTAATCGCCTCCTCTTCTGGCCATATACATCGAATAGCCCAGGAAAAGGACTGCATAAATGATCGCCGGCACCGGTATGAAAAATACGCCGATCGTTTGCCAGGGCCTGATCAGGATAAAGGCAAAAAGCACTGCGGAAACCGCTCCCGATGCGCCAAGGCTTCTGTAATTGTAATCGTTCCTGTGTTTGAGGTAACTGGGAATATTCGATACGATCAGGGCGCCGATATACAGCGCCAGGTAATAATACCTGGGCAGGCCAAGCATCTCCATATAATAGGCTTCCATGACCCTGCCGAAAAAATACAGGGTGATCATGTTGAAGAGAAGATGAATATAATCGGCATGGATCAGTCCGCAGGTGATGAACCGGTAATACTGTCTTCGGTTATTGATGGCCGGTGGCCAGAAAATCAGATCGTCGATGATCTTGGAATTGCTGAAGCCCGTTATGGAAATGATGCAGGTTATTGCGATGATGCTTATCGTTAAAGTGATCATTTATTTTTGGTTAAAGATAATTCTCTATTTTCTATTCACTATTTTCTAATGATGGTATTTTTCATTCCGCAAAATCGTACAGGCCCTGTACAACTGCTCGGCCAGGATGAGCCGAACCAGTTGATGCGGGAAAGTAAGCCGGGATAAAGACCATTGCTGGTTGGCTTTTTTGATCACCGCCTCATCCAGCCCATATACGCCGCCGATAAGGAATACCAGATTCTTTATACTTTCGTTTGCCCTTGCCTGCAGAAACTGTGCAAGCTCGGGCGAAGTGAACTGCCTGCCTCTTTCGTCGAGCACCACCAGCCAGTCGTCTTTCTTCAGCCATTCCAATATGGTTTCGCCTTCTTTTTTTCTGAGATCCATTTCAGACAGCATGCCGGCATTTTTGGGAACAGGCAGAATATTCCATTCAACCGGATAATAATTGGAGAGCCGTTTGGTAAAATCGTCCACACCGGTCTTCACATAAGGCTCATTCGATTTGCCGATCGACCATAATTGAATTTTCATGGCAGCAGTTTTTTGTTTGGCAAAGATACCCGGGAATTCATTTT
>CAYYZJ010000535.1:0-12361 GCA_964475615.1 uncultured Flavitalea sp.
AGCTCCAGCCCAAGCCCGTCGCTGTCTTCAAAATACACTACGGCTTCACCGTCGAATCTTTCCTGCGGTTGCTTATAGGCAATCGAAAATTTGTTCAGCCTGTTCAGCCAGAAATCCAGTGAGGACAGGGGAACGGAAAAGCTGGTCGTGTTCAGCATTCCTTTGCCATGCCTGCCATGAACCAGCCCTTCATAGGGAAAGAAAGTAAGAATAGTGCCCGGAGACCCTGCTTCGTTCCCGTAATACAAATGATATACGGATGATGCATCGAAGTTGACAGTCTTTTTTACCAGCCTCAGGCCCAGAATGCCTGCATAAAATTCGAGGTTCTTTACAGCGCTGCCGGCAATGGCCGTAACATGGTGAATGCCGGTTATGGACTGAGGGGAGCTCATGGTCTTTGTTTATTTTAAAAGAGGCAGCAGTTTTTCAATCTTGTCCCTTGCCGGTTCATACTGCTTAGGCAATTTAAGTTTGCTTCCTAATTCCGCCAATGGTTCATCCACAGTAAAGCCCGGGTTATCGGTAGCGATCTCGAACAGCACGCCGCCCGGTTCGCGGAAATAGAGGGAGAAGAAATAATCGCGGTTGATCTTAGGCGTTATCTGCAAACCCTTGCTCAATACTTTTTCGCGATAATCCATTTGGATGTTATCATCCTTTACCCTGAACGCGATATGATGATTGGTGCCGGCTGCATTATGGCCATGCTTCCCCGATTCGTCGATCACGATATCCACGATGGCTGCAGCAGGAACAGCGTCTGTTGCAAAACGATAGCGGTTGCCCTCCTGCGCCGTTTGCATATAACCAAAAATATCCGTCAACACTTTTGCCGTAGGCTCCAGTCTGCGCAGCGTCAGGGTAACGTTGTGAAATCCTTTGGTGGCCACATTTTCGGCCACTTCACCGGTAACCCAGCCCCTGCGTGCGTCGGCTGTTTTCGGAACCACCAGGGTAAGCGCCAGTCCATCGGGATCGGTGAAGGGCAGATAAGTTTCACCGAAGCGTTCCGCCGGCTCGCCCGTTTTTATGTTGAACTGTTTGAAGCGTTCTTTCCAGAAATCAATACTTCCTTCAGGAACCGAATAGGCGATCTCGGTGGCCATGCCTGTACCATTGTATCCCTGGCCGATGCCTTCCCAGGGAAAAAAGGTAAGGATGGTCCCGGGCGTTCCGTTCTCATTGCCGAAATAAAAATGATAGGTTCCCGGATCATCGAAGTTCACGGTCTTCTTCACCAGCCGCAGGCCCATGACGCCTGTATAGAAATCATGGTTGCGCTGTGCATTATTGGCGATGGCTGTGATGTGATGCAAGCCTAAAATTCTGTCTGACATTGTTGTTGAATTTAATTTTTCAGATAAGTTCTGCTGCTCTTTTTCTTATTCCTCCGTAAAAATAATATATCAGCAGCGCTGCCCCGGGAATGCCGGTTACAGCGAGCCCTCCTATTTTTCCAAACCAGGCTCCAAGCAAACAACCGGCCAGAAATCCGCCGATGATGACAAATTGCTTTTTCAGGCTCAGCCAGGATGAAATATCGCTGCCGGTGCCTTTGCGCAAAATGTTTCCCAGGTCGAGCGAAGCCTGTGTTACATTGCCTGTCATCATAGTGGTTGGGCCGTGCGTTTCTTTGGCAAATAATCTTCCGAAAGTATTCTGCAGGCCCAATGCAAAAACGGTGATCATTACAATGATATACATGCCGGCCATGTGCCGGTCGTTTTCAGTCCGGGTAATATTATCGCACATAAACTGCCGGCTATCAGCAACAAGCTTTCAACCAGCAGGATCTTATACCTGTCCTGTAGGGCCTACGATGCACACGCTTGTCCATAATCCGGCAAACACGATCTTCTGCTTTCCGGTTGAGGTGATGGCTTTATAGGAAGGCTCGTCTTCCCGGGTGTTCATGGTAGTTCTGTCTATATAGCCTGAGCTGGCCTGCGGATAGAACGCTTCTATTTCGGGGAATACCGGGCCTGAAAAGCTTTGTTCGGCAACCGTGGTAACGATGGTCGGCACCTTGAATATCTTTGACGCGCCGGAAATGATAGCCGTATTGGTTCGCAGTTCGCTCAGGGGAATGCTTTTGGTGGCAAAGCCCATCTGGCCTTCAAAATCGATCAATACCAGGGCATGGTTATCCGGCGATAATAAATGAGGAGATGGTTTCATGATTTTGATTTTCTTTATACGATCAGGTTGATGATGCAAAACTCGTGGCAATAAGACCTCTGTACAATGGATACATTACGGATGGAATTGTAGATTTCATCGATTTGCCTCATGGCTGATGATAAGCCGGAACTTAACTTTGCATACAAAGCATACGCTATATGAAAACCACTTCAAAAATTTCCAGGGCCCGCCTGATTGCCTATTGGATACTAACAGGCTATCTTGCCTTTGAATCAGTACTGAGCGCCACGTGGGATTTCAACTGGCTCAATAAAGGATATGCACTTTCCATAATGCAGCATCTTGGTTATCCTTCTTATTTTTTGATCATTAAAGGTATCGGCACGCTTCTTTCAGCTCCGGTCTTTGTTCTTCCCGGAATGCGCCTGCTCAAGGAATGGGCTTATTTCGGGACTTTCATGATTTATATCGGCGCTATTGCATCCCATCTATTGGTCGGGGATAGCTTTAAAGCATTTATTGCACCGATTATATTTTTATCGATAGCGGTAGCGTCATGGGCTTTGCGGCCCGATTGGCGGAGATTGAAGTAACTAACCGGGTAAGTGTGATCTACCGCACATTAAAAGAAAGTGAAGTTGGGAAATGAGGCGATCAGATTTGGATGATCTCGATGCAGGAGCCTTCGCCCGGTGAGGAAGTTATCCAGGCGTTGAAGCGGATTTGGCGGGCTCTTTGTATAATATTCTTAAGCCCATTGCCTTCCGTGAACGCGTCTGTGTCGAACCCTTTTCCATTGTCCCGGATCGTCAGGCATAATTTATCATGCTTTTGCAGAAGAGAGACCCGGATGATGGTACATTCCGCATATTTGATGCTATTATTAATGGTTTCCTTGGCGATCAGCAGAAGATTCCTTTTTTGAGGTTTGGATAGAGAATGGTCATCTTTCCCTTCGCCTATAATGCATTCAAAGGCAATATTTTTTGCGGTCGCTACCGGGATAGCGAATTTTTTTATACGTTCTGCCAGTTCCCGGATCGTATCCCGAGAGTCGTCTAATACCCAGATCATGTCCCGCAGGCTCATGGCAGCGTCTGTCAGTGATTCTTCAATGCGGTTCAGATAGTCTTCGTTCTGCCGGTCACGCTGTGCCAGGTGGGTGAATATTTTAACGGTGTTGAGCGTGCTGCCGATATCGTCATGCAGATCGCTGGCAATATCCTTCCGGATCTGCTGTTCCTTTTTGATCTGCCTGATGCGATATCGGTAAAGGACATAAAGCAGGGCAGCAATAGTAGCAATAACGAGGAATTTGAACCATAAGGTCTGGTACCACTTTGGAAGGAAAACCAGGGTAAGTTCGACGGGATGCTCCGTCCAGATACCATCCTCATTGGCAGATCTGACCTGCAAAGTGTATCTGCCAGGGCCAAGACCAATTAGGCTGACAAAATTTTGCCCTGCCAATTTGATCCAGTCGCTCTTCAATTCCCGTATTTTATAAGCAATAGTTGTTCTTTCCGGATGCCTGTAGTTTATTGAAGAAAAATAAATAGTTGTCTGTAAAGCATAATCGGGTATCGTGATGGTCTTTAAAAAGATATTAGTGGTATCTATAGAGCCGGTATTTGTATTGATTTTAATACGATCAATGTACACAACGGGAGGTTCTGTGTTTTTAGAAAAATAATATGGATCGATAACAGTAAAACCATTGACACCGCCAGCATAAATTTTGTTGCTCCTACCGGTAGCACAGAGCTGCTCGAAGGCATCTGAATGAAGGCCGTCCGATTTAAAATAATTTTTGATTCTCCCGTCTGAAAGATCGAGAACAGATAAGCCGTTATTTGAAGTAACTATAATGTATCTGTCTTTATAAGGCATCACCTTATACACGCCATCATCAGATAAGCCGTCTTTTTGCCCAATCGATCTTTTGATATTTATTTCCTTGTCAGTCTCTATCAGGCCTGCTCCGTAAACTGCGAACCAAAAACTTTCTTTCGTCTCGCACATATCATAAATGATTTTGAAAGGAGTTCCTGTATTGATATTTTTCAACTGACAGGTTTTATAGTAATAATGGAATGGATCAAATAAAATGATCCTGCTTTGGGATAAAATCCAGATCCTTCCCGAGCTATCCTTATATAAAGCATCTACAATATTATTAACTAAAGGCAGGCTATTATTTTTTGTGTCGATCCTCTTAACTGTATGGGATCTCAGATTCCATAGATAAACACCATTTTGTATCTGGCTCCCAAAAAGTATAATGGAGTCCGAATATTGCACTGCAGAACTGAGGATATCTTTCTCTAAATTTTTTAATTCGGAATAATTATTCCCGATGGGCATCAATTTCGATCCGTTTAGCACAAAAGTTCCGGTCGAATTCGAGGCTATTATTTTTTTATCGATGTTCCTGTACAGCAAAAAGTAAAATGAGTTCTTATCAATGGCCTTTATATCGTGGCTGGTCTGGTTTATCTTATACAATCCATTTTGAGCGCCGCAATAAATGATCGAATCATTCAGCGGGAGGATGGAATAAGCATGACGGATCTTATCATTTGATGATGAAGACTTGAAATAATATGTAAAGGGTGATTGCTGATTAAATAGATATGCCATACCCGCCTGTGAGCCAAACCAGATATTGTCTTTCTTATCACAATAGATTTGATAAATAGAGCTAGGCCAGTCATCGGACATCAAATCTACATCACTGATCCGATTGATAGTATATCCTGTAGAATTCATTTTATACAGACCGTCTGTTCTCGAAAACCATAGGTTCCGCCCCCGATCTAACGTACAGCTTAGGATCTCGCTATCAAAAATTTTATTTTTAGTGGGAGGACTTATAACCGGTCCACCCCTGTCATTATAATTAATCCGCCTCAAGCCCCAGCTTGTTGCGACGTACACTTCACCGCTTTTTCCTTCGGCTATATCCCAAAAAGTGAACCCTTTCCTGTTAGACTTGAAATTGAAATTAGGTATAGCCAGCAATTTAATCAACTTAAGTGATCTGTTGTCTATAATCAGTATCCCCGTATTATTGCAGCAAGCCCAGATACGGGAATACCTGTCGACAAAAATCCTGCTTACATCAAGCGAGTCGAGATTAACATTCGCAAAATCATGTTTTTCAATCTTGATATATTTTCTTTTCACCAGGTCGTACGCCGTTATACCATCAAAAGTTCCGATCCAAAGGGTATTTCCGCTCAAATTCAGGCTCCTGGTCCATTTTTTCGTCAGGTCACTTCCATCAGGGCTTTTTTCTATACCTGATAAAATTCGCCTGGAACGCAAGTCGATCTCCACAATACCTCCATAGGAAGTGCTGACCCATAATACATTCCTTATAGTATCTTCAACAATGTCTGTAACATTATTTCCCGGTAGCTTTCTCTCGGCGGCCTGTTCGTTTGAAAATTTAGTAAACTCCCTGCCATCGAAGCAATTCAATCCGTCCTGCGTGCCTATCCACAAAAAACCATAATGGTCTTCGATTATTTTAGTAATATTATAGCTGCTCAGTCCCTCACTCTGTGTAAATTTTCTTAAAGAGACAAACTCCCGATCCTGTCCCGTGCAGAAAAAAGAATCCAAAAAATAGGATAAGAAAAAGAATAGCCGGAAGGGGATTCTCATTTTTATAATATCTTTCCAATATATGAAAAAAAACGAAAAATTTAAATGGACTGTTTTTTTCCTTATCCGGGCAGTAGATGAGTACTGGAAAGATGCTAATGAAATGATCTGTGAGCTAAGATCCATTTCAATTGATGACAAGGTCTGTGTTTTACTTTGCCTCAATGTAGATGCTCAAAAGTTAACCGATGAATATCCAAGAGGGGAAGATCCTCTATCCGATGGGTTTACAACTTTATTTTACAGGCTAAAAAAGAATGAAGCAGAAAAAAACGGGGAATTCAGGAGTTCCCTGCAATACATCAATGAGAAAAAGGACTTCGACATCAGGAAACCGGAAGACCTGAGCGACTATTTTAAAAATAAGGTTCTAAAGAAAAACAAAGCGGCCAAATATATGCTTTTTACATGGGATCATGGGGCGGCTTTTGGGATATTCAGGGACGGGGAGGATGATACCATTGGGGTAATAAATGAAGAACCGGTTAAAATGCTGACCATGGATCAATTGCAACATGCGATCCATTGGTCATTCGGGAAAAAGAAAATTGATATTATTACTATGATGAATTGTAAAATGCAATTGTTTGATAGCGGCTATTCATTGGCATCGGCAGCAAAATACTTAATTGCTCCGGAGACTTCCATGCATTGGAACGGATATAATTATAAATCCATTTTTGAATTGCTTTCCAAAAGGCCGGGAATATCATCTTCCGGGCTTGCCAACCATATTGTCCTTTCATTTCCGGATAAAAAAATGCCTGATACCGGGCGCCCTTATCCCGAGAATGACGTAGCTCTTTTCGCAAACAGATTAAAATATTATGTTCGTTTAGGAAAGCTTATATCCAGGCTTGGCGATTTGCTGACAAATGAAATTCAGGGAAAAATAACGTTCATAGCGGATGCAAGAAGTGAATGCGCTTACATATATTCAACAATGTCCCTGATCGATTTCTTTTATTTCATAAAATCCCTGAGGTCACAGTTCGGAGATGGTTGGAACAAAAAATTATTAAAAAGTATTGAAATGCTGGGTAAGAAAATAGTGGGGAACCGATATTACATAGGATCCAGCTTTAAAAATGAAAAAGGGCCGCAAAAAACGGCGCCTTCTTCATTCTCATTCTATTTTCCCGATAATAGTTCAAGGCTTTGCAATTATTACTCATATACCTACTTCTCGAAAAATTCTCCTTCGGCAACTTCATTTACAAAAAAATCAGGCTGGGTGTCCTTCCTGCAAACATACCTGCAAGCTCTGGAGAATAAATGATTATTTGCTCATCAGATCGGGAGTGCCCGGAATTTTACCATCGATGGTTGAAGTGATTGTTAGCGTAGAAGTATTCTGACCGGAAGGGGAAACCAGTATCAAAGAAGGTTCACCAATATATAATGGGGTTGGTGAAAGATAAATATCCCGGGCACTATCTGCTGCCGGATTAGGTATTGGTTGATTCGCGGGAGTATCTTCTCCCGTGACCCAAATCTGGATTTCAAAGTAAAAGCTTGTTGCGCTGGCTCTCTTTAATGAAATTTTGGGAGGATTTTTTTTGTCTTGTATGTAAGACGATAATTGAAGACGTGCACTTGACATAAAATTTAAAGTTTAACGGTTAAAAAAATAATTTATATCGAGATCATGTTCTTTCTTATTGCTTCCAATACCATTCCCACCCTGCTCTGCACATTGAATTTGGCAAAAATCGATTCGCGATATCCATCGATGGTTCTTTCCGAAAGATTCATTTCAGAAGCAATTTGTTTATAGGTCCGGTCGCTGCAAGCCAGTTGCAGGAATATTTTCTCCTTTTCTGTAAGGGCCTGTTCCTGCTGGGCGTGAACGATAAGCCTTCTGTAATTGACATTGATCGCGTCTGCATTATAAAAGCCTTTTATATATATTTCCATCAGGGCTTTTTCCAGTTCATCAGGATGAATATCCTTAAGCAAATAGGCGCAGCACCCAGCCTTTATCATATTAATTACCGTGGTATCATCATCCTTCATAGACAAGGCAGCCATCTTGATCAACGGATATTTTTGGGAAATATTCCTTGCCGTCCCTACCCCGTCCATTACAGGCATATTCACGTCGATCAGGAGGATGTCGGGCTGCTTCTCCCCGTCAACCAGTTTCTGCAAAAGTTCTTCCCCGTTCAGGGCATCTAATATTACATCGAAGGAGGGAAATGAATTAATCAAAGCCCCCAGTGATTTCAGGAACAATCGCTGGTCATCCGCAATTCCAATGTTGATTCTCATTGTGTTTCCGCCGACCTGATTACCGGCATCACAATATTCATTATTTTCCTGATTCCCGCAAACGGGAAAAAACCCGTATTAAACTCCGGCATTTTCACGTAAGATCTGAAATCCTCCGGAGCTATTTTCGTCTCCACCATTAATCTATTTTACAATGAACTACAAACTATCCCTTCTAGCCCTGCTATTACCCATTGCTGCTTCTGCACAGACTGTAGCTCCGCTCATACAAACTGCATCCGTGCGAGAGAAAAATGAGAAGGCTACTGTTGCCGAACAAAAAAAGAATGACGCCTTTACGGCAGCAAAGCAATATAGAAGTTTACTGGACACTCTTGCCGCCAAAAGAGAAGCAGCCCTCCAAGCTAAATCCCAATTAAAACAAAAACTCGAAGAAAGGTCGGCTGCTTTAAAAGGATTGGCCTCTGCCGAGCTAATAAAACAAATACTTGATCAGACTACCAAAGCTATTCAAAATGATTCCGTCAGTTTCATAGAGATGCAGGTTGCCGAATCCAAAGTAGCTGATGCAAAAGCGGCTGCCGATAAAGCAGCCGTTGATTCTGCTGCCGCTGCCGCCGCCGTTCCTAAGACGGAAATAGTCAAATTTTTTGGACTTGCTTCTTTATCCGGCGGAACGGATTTTTTAAGTGATATTACGTCCACAGGCAGATTGATGGCCAAAGTCAATCTCAGTAATTCGTTTGCTGTTGACCTGGGAGCCAACCTGTTATTTGCCAACCCCGGGAAGGTCAAAAAAGATTCTATTGACCTAAGCTCACTCAATTTTCCGGAAACAGGCAATTTTGCCCTTCTGTTTTCTCCCTCATATAGCTTTCGCATTTTCAAGGGTAAAGATGACACCCGCCGGCATTGGCTCATTCCTGAATTCGATTTTGCCTACAGAAAGGTTTCTATCGATTCTCCCTCCATTGGATTCAAAGTGGTTAACTATACCCTGGGATTAAAATATCTGTTCCAGTTCAATGGCGAAAGCGATACCCTGGCATTCAGTCTTATGCCTTATCTTAACCTCCTTAACATTCCCAGGGAGGATGTGACCAATTTCAAATCTTTTGTCAGCGATTCCCTTTTCCTGCCAAACAGCAAGAAGGCCGATATAAAGTCATGGGGTATCAAATTGATACTGCAATACAAATCCTTTTTGTTTTTTGCCGATATGCGGCATAATATGCATACTACAGGTTTTTCAGACAGCAACCCCTTGAAGGGAACCTTATTTAATGTCGGGTTTGCCACTTTATTTACCATTAAGTCAATAACCAAATAACCAAAAAAATAGACAAATGAAACAAATCCCTTTTTTTATCGGCTGGCTGCTGGTACTCGCTGCTTTTGGACTGTATGCTTATGGTATTGAACAAGCCATATATCAATCCTTGTCCAAGCTGCCGCCGGGGCAAAAGCCCAGCATACCCGAACCGCTTGACGTGATGGTAAGCAGCATTGGCGCGATACTATTGACCAACCTCGGGGCAGTTCTTGGTATTTCCGTAACCAATCCCGATTCAGGCCTGGCAAGAAAATTCCTGCTTATCAAAGCAGGTGCGGCACCAATCCCTCCTCCGTTGAACAGCAGAGAGAAAATTCAATATGCAGGGGTCATTATTTTTATTCTGGCGCTCATAAGTTGCTTTATTGTCTGGGCTAAAAAAGGGTTCTCTTCCGATGCAGCAGAAATTGTATCCGTGATTCCTCAGTTGGGGAAGACGCTTATCGGAGTTGTCAGCGCTTATCTTGCTTTTATTTTAGGGGTCAATAAGGCATGACATTCCAGGGTCTCGGATCCGGTCAGGTACAACAGGACTAAACTTATTATCATCAGGAAGCTTTAAAAGAGCAGTAATCGGCCTCATTATCCCTTCCTCACCTCCACCTCATACGGATGCACCTTTCTGTTCAAATACACATAATAAGTTGCGCCGTTCTTCACACATCTGAACGGATAGCCCATCACCGCATCGGAATACCGGATCAATAAATTCTCATTCGCATTTTCCAGCGCATGCTGCAGTCTTCCCAATGTCTTTTCTTCCTGGAGATAGTTTTCATACAAGGGCATGATGACCTCCAACTGGCCGATATCAACTGAATGGCCGTCATTGGCATCTTTCAGGTCATTCACTTTGTCGTGCCAGGCTTTTCTGCTGTAATCGACGATCTGTTTCTGGTTTTCGATCTGAAGCCATACATCGAGATAATCTTCCATAAAGGTCTGAAGCTGCTGCGCGGTCTGCATGAATGAGGGTTTTAGAAATGAACAATACAACTACGACCGCAAAGGTAATGAGCAGGCTGCTTGAGTTTTACCCAAGTTTTCACCAGCCGGAGCACAGCCAGGCCGGCTGTTTAACGTTTATGCATTCTTCTGAACCTGACCGGCTCTGCTGATGAACGATCATAAATCTTCAGGTCTGAAGATAGCCATATCAGCAGGCTGCATGCCTGCCCGTTTCCGACCGGCAAGCTGATTTTGCCCAACGGAAAATAAGAACAGAGGCAACCAAAAATAATTTCGATAACCGGGTTCAACCATCGGCAAGTTCCGGATAACGAAAGCCTGGTCCGGATTTCCCAAAGGAGCCAGGCATGCATTGAACGCCTTTACCGGCGCCGGTTTAAGCGGCAAGTGCGTACCTTTAATTGGAAAAGAAAACCTATGGCCCCTGCCATTCATCGAGCGCTGTTGCTGCTGTCGATATCTGTCCGGATCATTGGCGGCTCTCTCATAGCCCAGGAGCTCGATGAAAGCAATTTTATCAGGTATACCCGCTTGCAGGGACTGTCGAACAACTATGTCTCCGGTATTGTACAGGATTCAACCGGCTATATCTGGATCGCAACGCACAAAGGGTTGAACCGGTTCGACGGTAAAACATTCCAGACCATTTTCAAAAGCCCTTCCCGTTCCTCATTGCCCGACAATATGCTGGTGTCGATGAAGCAGCAGGCATCCAAAGAGATCATGGGCGCCACAAGGGCCGGGGCTTTTGCCTATGACCCGGCGAGCGGCCGGTATAAACAGTTTATCATTCCCTGCGATTCTTCCATCTTTTTCTGGACTAACCATACGCTCGATATCGTTGAAGACAAAATGAAGCATTATATTGTCTCTACCAAGACCGGCCTCTATGTGTTCAATGATTCTGCAAAGCTGATCGCACGCTATGATCATCATATTCCTGCCGATGTGGGCAGGCAGGAATTGATTTTCGGGGGATGGCTGAACCTGCGGGCCGACGGCTATACGCTTCAGCAGAACGGCCTGCTGGGCAGCCTGTACGATCCTTACAATAATATTATCGATACGCTGTATGTAGACAAGAGAAAACACCTCAAAAAAGCGATCACCGACACGGAAGGAAATATGCGGACTGCATGGCCAGGCAGGAACGATGAGCTGATCATCCTTAACCGCGATGCGAACAGCATCGATGTTGCCGGCACCGGTTCACCGCCGGTCAGTCCGAACCCTATGCCCTTTTCCGTAAAAGGCGATCTGGGCTGGGGCAGCACGCTTGCCTATATCAATGACAGCCTGCTGGTCATTACCTGCAAAACCAGCGGCTTCTATTTATTGCATTATAATGTCCGCACGAGGAAATTGTACAGCGATGGAAAGAAGTATTTCGAGGGAAATGTGTGCACAACCCTGTTCAAGGACAAAGAAGGAAGGCTTTGGATCGGCACTGCCGACGGATTGTATAAACAGAACCTCCACAATTCCTTTTTTTCAGTAACCGATCTTTCGGCTCAATACAAGGATCTTATCGATCATGAGATCAGGAGCATCTATATCGAAGACAGCTCCATATTCATCGGGCTGCTGAATGAAGGCGGCCTGCTGATCCTCGACAAGGGAACGGGCATGGCTAAGCGAAAATTACTCTTTGAACCCAAAGCAGATTACAGCAATACGGTAATCCATGTTTTTCCTTACCATGCCGATACTTTATGGATCGGCACCGGCAGCGGCGTGGTCTGGCTGAACAGAAGGAATTATCATTACGGCCGGCTGAACGTTCCGCCACAGCTTGAATGGATGCAGTATACCAATTCAAACTGCTTTTTTGAAGATTCAAAAGGAAATATCTGGATGTCGTTCGGAAAGATCAACAGCCTGGTCTGCTATAACCGGGCCAGCCGCAGTTTCTTCGACATTTCATCCGCCAATAACCCTTTGCTGAAAATTACTTATGTGTTCAGCATGGCCGAAGACAAAGAGGGCAATATCTGGCTGGCCGGCGACGGGCTC
>CAYYZJ010000536.1:0-5599 GCA_964475615.1 uncultured Flavitalea sp.
CTTCAAAATCTTTTTTGGTCTTCCCGAACTCTTCTTCCTTGAGGTAAAAATCGGTCAACTGCGGTATGTCTTTTTCCGCCGAGAGCTTATAGAACAGCAGCGCATCCCGGCAGGCATTGGCCAGCGCAGGGTCGCCGTCGAATGTCTTCAGCGTATCGAGGGCCTGCATGCCTTCATTGGCATAGCGCAGCAGGGCGCTCCGGGCCTGCTCGATATCATTCACTTTCTTGCTGTTCATGGCGTTCACCATCTGGGCATCTTCCCAATTGCATTTGAAAAAAAGCAGGTATACATTATTGGTATAACGGTTAAGCTTAGCCGCTATTTCCATTTTCTGGTCAAGCTCATTCTTTGAATCAATGAGCTGCACATTGTATTTGGCGGCAAAATCCTGGGTAGCCTTTTGCAGGTTGGTGGATGCTTCATGCAGCTTTTGATCCACTTTTTCCTGCAGCAGCAGGTAGGCCTGCATTTCGTCGAACGACTGCTCGGCAAGCTCTTCCATGTTCACGATCTTCTGATAATCCTCATTGAATACACGATAGCACAATTGAATATAATCGATGCTGCTCTGGCGAAGGGAATTATCGCTTTTGTACTTGGGCATGCCCATGGTGGCGGAGCGGCTCTGCTCGATACTTTCCAATACCTGCTGCCTCAGCTTCTCCACTTTTCTTGCCCGCCTTCCGTGCGCGGCAGCGCTGAGGTATTGCATGTACTTGGTGTCCATATCGGCATGGGCCTTATTGATGGCCGTGATATAATCGCCGGGATTCTCCAGGTTTTGCGCGCGCGATGAAATGGCAATGGCCAGCAATAGAAAAAAAGTAAAAGTCCGGTTCATGGTCATAAAAGGGTTTATAATATTAACGTTGTCTGTATTGCCTTATTTTATTATTCCCGCCAGCACATGATAGGCCACCTGAACATAAGGGTCTTTCTGCAGCACATTGCGCGTTTCTTCATTGGCTTCGCGCAGATCGCTGTCGCCCTGTATGCGGCGCTGCTCGAAAGCATGATTGACGACCGCAAAATCGGATCTGGCGCTGTCTTCGCCTGCATGGGGCGGCAGCAGCCCGGGCCCTTCTTCCTTCATCGCCTGCCAGGCATCGGCCAAGGAAAGCGGACTGTCTTTTTTCTGCTCCCGCTGTTTCATTTTTTTGATGTACTGAATGGTTTGCTGAAAATAAGCGGAAGAATCGATTTCTTTTCCGGCAATTTCCCTGGCTGCATCCAGTGGCAATGGAGCCAGCGGACGGTAATATTTATTCGGCTCGATGCTGGATGGAGGAATGGCAAACGGTTCATCCGCCTCGCGCTCGGGAACCGCATCCGAAGGATCGGGCAGCACAATGTCGGGAATTACGCTGGTTGCCTGCGCTGTTTTGCCGCTGACGCGGAACAGCTTGTCGGTCGTGACCTTGATATAGGCCGATGCATCCGCCTTTCCGTTATACGTAGCAAGGCTGATGCTCGTATCCATGGGCAGTACGATCTGCGCCGTGGCTTTTCCATACGTGGCAGCGCCAACGATCAGCGCGCGGTTATAATCCTGCAGCGAGCCGGCCACCATTTCGGAAGCGGAAGCGCTGGAGCCGTTCACCAGCACCAGCAGCGGGCCGTCATAAATGGTTCCGCGGTTAACGTCTTTTAATGTGATGACCTTTTCTTCCCTGGTCTTGATCTGGGCCAGCGGGCCTGCATCGATGAAAATACCGGTGAGCTCTATGGCTTCCTGCATGGAGCCGCCGCCATTATAGCGCAGGTCGAGGATGAGGCCCTGGATGTTTTCTTTTTTCAGCTTGATGATCTCACGGGCCACATCATTGGCGCAGCCGTTCAGTCCGCTGTTATCCTCCCAGTCGGCATAAAAATCGGGCAATGAAATATAGCCGATGCTGCGGCTGCCCCTGAGCACGAATCCTTTCACCTTATTGTCGTCGTCATCATTTTCCACTTTGGCCTTGTGCAGGGTTACACGCCTGATGGTGCCGTCGGATTTTCTAACGGTCATGGTCAGCCTATCGCCGCCGGATGCCGAGAGCATGTGATCGACCTCCGATAAAGAGGCATCAGACACATCGATGGAATCCTTATTATCCCATTGAATGCTCAGCATCCTGTCGCCCTCATTCAGCCTGCCGCTCTGGAACGCCGGACTGCCGGGCTTGAGCCGCCCGATCTCCACATTGCCGTCCTCATCTTCATTCAGGCTGAAACCGAATTCCATCGGCTTGTTGCCGAGCTGGCTCTCGAACGCATTTTTAATGTCGGGCGGAAAATAAGCCGTATGCGGATCGTAGCAGGAGGCCAGCGACTGGCAATAGATATTCCCGACGATGTATTCAATTCCCTGCGGACTTTGCAGCAGCCTTTTCACGAACCGCTTGAAGGTATGATCGGCGCGCTTCCGCAAAACAGGCTCCAGGCTGTCGACGAATGATCTTGAAGGAGGCGATGCGGATGAAGCCGGATCGGAGCTGCCGATGATGGCGCCGAGCACAACCTGCTTGAGCATTTTATTCAGCTTCACGTGCATGCTTTTCAGATCGGCCGGATACGATGTGTCTTCCGCTACGGTAAGTTTTTCTTTGACTGTAAAATCGAACGGCTTTTGGCAGATATTATCCGTCATGGTATCGGCCTGCTGCAGGCGGATCTTGTACATATTCACCAGCAACTGCAAAAAAGCGGAACGCCGGTTCCTGATCTCTTCATCCAGCTTCAATTTGTATGCAGACAATTTGCCGATATCTTCTTTGGTAAAAAAAATGCGCTGCTCATCCAGCGCATCCAGCAAATGCGTATACAGGGCTAACGACATGGCTGCATCGAGCGGCCTGGGCTGAACATGGAATTTCTCCACCATGCGGCTGATCAGGAAAGCGTCATTGGCTGCTTTGTCGAGCGACTGCGCCATTGAGCCGGGCGCCTCTGCAAGGAGGATGAACAACAAGAGGATGGATAATGGAAAAAACAAAACAGCGCGCATATCGTACCATCAGTTACGTAAGAATCAAAATTTCAGAAATCTAAATGTAAATAAATTAAAAAACAAGTTATGGGGGGATTATTTTTTATGGCAGTTTAAATACCATCTATCTTAGCGTTATGCTCGCAGTCAGTGAATTATATATCTATCCTGTAAAATCGCTCGGAGGCATTCCGGTCGATCGCGCCAGGCTCGGCGACCGGGGATTTGAATACGACAGGAGATGGATGCTGATCGATGCCGATAACCGCTTTCTCAGCCAGCGCGAATTTCCGCAGATGGCGCTGTTGCAGGTAAGCCTCTCAAAAGAAGGATTGACCGTGCAGCATAAAAACAGTCATCAGGCCTTTCCTATTCCGTTCAATCCGCAAACCGGTGAAACGGCTATGGTAACGATCTGGGACGACCGGTGTACTGCGCAATACGTAAGCCGCGATGCCGACGAATGGTTTTCCGAAATGCTGTCCATACGCTGCAGGCTGGTATACATGCCCGATTCAACACAGCGGCTTATCGACAACCGGTATGCGCACAACAAAGAGATCTGCAGCTTTGCGGACGCCTATCCCTTGCTGCTGATCGGGCAGGCCTCTCTCGATGATCTCAACAAAAGGCTCGCCGCGCCCTTGCCCATGAACCGCTTTCGTCCCAATATCGTATTTACCGGAGGAGCTCCTTACCAGGAGGATGAAATGAAAACATTTACCATTTCGGGGATACGCTTTTCCGGAGTAAAGCCCTGCGCCCGTTGTGTCATTACTACCATCGACCAGCAAACGGCCGTTGCAGGAAAAGAGCCGCTGCTCACCTTCAGCAAATACAGGCGCAGGGAAAACAAGGTTTATTTCGGGCAGAATGTATTGTTCAGCGGAGCAGGAAGCATTGCCGTCGGCGATCCCATCCTGCTGCCGGACTGATCTATTGCAGAAAAGGGATCACCGCTTGCGACAATGCAGGCGACATGAAGATATTATAATGCGTAAGCCGCTTTTTTTAGGCGGAAAGGATACCACTACGAGTTTCTTGACCAGCCCGGGATGACGGATAGCTGTTAGCAGCGCTACGCCTCCGCCCAGGGAATATCCCATAACACTGGCTTTACCGATGCCGAGGTAAGAGGGCAACCGGGTGCCGATGCGCCATTTAAAGGGAAAAATGCGACTATTGTTATTTGCTGTATTTTTCTTCGATAAGCTCGCGCAGCTCGATGGTCTTTACATTATCCATCAACGCATCTTTTGGCGAAAGGCCGTTCAAAAAAAATGTCTGGAGCAACATCATTCCGCTCATGACGGCAATAACAATGGCGATCATGCGGATAATGGAAACCGGCGTATTGCCCTGTGCGGCTATTTTTCCGCTGAAGGGAATGGCCAGCAGTGCCAATAAAAACACAATGCCCCAGAACCTCAGCTTTCTTTTTCTCCTGTGCGCGCCGCGCAGGAGCATTTCTTTTCTTTCCGTTTGCCTTTGCTCGAGATCCTTGTGCAGCCATTCCAGGTTATAATGGCTTTCATGAAATATTTCGAGAGGCTTGTCGCCCGCGCTGGTCAATCCCAGTTCATCGGTCAGCGACTGCGGCAGTATCAACTGGTATTTGCCTACCGTATCGTTAAATGCGATCTCCATAACTTGGATAAATGTATGCAGCTTATTTGAAATTTATAATGATTGGTTTGATTTGCTTAAATAAAACTGCCGCTTCTGATCGATCTTTGCCATGAAAATACTTGATATATGAAATACAGGAATCTTGGAAAAACAGGAGAAAAATTGTCGGCCATTGGCCTCGGGTGCATGGGCATGAGCCATGCTTACGGAACCATCGATGATGAAGAAAGCATAGCCACGCTTCACCGTGCGCTCGACCTGGGCATCAATTTCTGGGACACGGCAGATGTATACGGCAATGGCAGCAATGAGGAGCTGATCTCGAAAGTGCTTGCGCCGAATAGAAAAAAGGTATTCATCGCCACCAAATTTGGTTTCCGGATGAAAGAAGGAGGTTCTTTCAGCATGTATTTCGACGGTTCGCCCGCATGGATGCGGAAAGCGGTGGAAGCGAGCCTGAAGCGGCTGAAGACCGATGTGATCGATCTCTATTATGCCCACCGCGTGGATCCTGCTGTTCCCGTGGAAGAAATGGTCGGCGCCATGGCCGAACTGGTAAAGCAGGGCAAGGTGCGTTATCTGGGCCTCAGCGAAGCTTCTGCTGCATCGATCCGCAGAGCGCATGCGGTTCATCCCATTGCTGCCCTGCAAAGCGAGTATTCATTGCTGACCCGCGATGTGGAAGGAGAGATATTGAATACGATCCGCGAGCTGGACATCAGCCTCATTCCGTTTTCGCCGCTTTCGCGCGGATTGATCACCAATACGCTCAACCTGCAGGAGCTTGGCGATACAGATTTCCGCAAAGCGCTGCCCCGCTATCAGGGCGAGCATGCAGCAAACAATCTTCAACTGGCCAAAGATTTTGCCGCGCTGGCTGCCGCCAAATCCTGCACGCCTGCACAGCTTGCCTTAGCCTGGGTGCTGGCGCAGGGAGAAGACATCATCCCGATACCCGGAACCAAGAAAAGAAAATACCTGGAAGAAAATGCAGGA
>CAYYZJ010000537.1:0-5495 GCA_964475615.1 uncultured Flavitalea sp.
TCATTTGCCAAAGATGATCCGCGGCTGCTCAAGGCTTCCCGTTACGACAGCGCCGGATGGATCTATGTTCACCTGGAGGGCAGTCCCCGCGAAATCGGCTACCAGCACGGCTTTCTGCTTGCCAGGGAGATCGATGACGCCTTGCAGATGATGAGCTATTTTTTAAAGAACCGCACCGGGAAGGACTGGAACTTTTACCGCAATGCAGTGAAAACGATGTTCTGGCCGAAGATCGATAAAGAATATCAGGAAGAGATAGCAGGCATCGTGGAGGGGTTGAAAGCTAAAGGCAAAAAATATGATGTATATGATCTTGTGGCGCTCAATGGCAATATCGAACTCTCGCAATATTATGTTCCCTGGCTGGCTGAAAAAATAAAAAAAGGCTCCGGGCAAAATAAAGCGCCCGGCAATTGCAGCGCCTTTGTGGCAACGGGCAGCTATACTTCCGACGGAAAGATCGTTATCGGCCACAATAACTGGTGCGATTATATTATTGGCGAAAGATGGAATATCATTGCCGATATCGTTCCGCAAAAAGGCCACCGCTTGTTCATGGATATGTTTCCGGGATATATTCACAGCGGCGATGATTTTGTGGTGACCAGCGCCGGCATCCTGATCACGGAAACGACCATTACGCAGTTCATGGGCTTCGATGAAAAGGGAGTTCCTGAATTTGTGCGCGCAAGAAAGGCAGCTCAATATGCCAACAGCATCGACGATTTTGTACGGATCATGACAACGGATAACAATGGCGGCTATGCGAACGACTGGCTGGTGGGAGATATCAAGACCAATGAAATAGCCAGGCTTGAGCTGGGACTAAAACATTACCGTGTATGGAGAACCACCGACGGCATTTATTTCGGTTCCAATTTTGCCAGCGATGAAAGCCTGATCAGGGATGAAACCACATTCAACCCGGGCGATTCCGGCAATTCGCCCAATGCGCGCAGGCAGCGCTGGGAAAACATTACCGAGCAATACAAAGGCCGCATCGATGCCGATAACGGCAAGACCATTGAAGGCGATACCTACAGTGAGCTCATCAAGGCGAAAGACGCCAGCCGTTGCGTTATTGCAGGAAGAGTGGATACGGATCCGAAAGGATGTCCCGAATGGGATTGGCCTCCTTTTAATCCCGGCGGAACGGTTCAGGGAAAGATCACCACGGCAGCACTGGCCAAAGACCTGAAGTTCTGGGCCCACATGGGCAACCCCAGCGGAGAAGATTTTATTGCCGCTCCTTTTTTCGCGCAGCATCCTGAATTCAAATGGGAGGAAAAATATTTACATGATATGAAAGCCTATCCGTGGACGTTGTTTGAGGCGAAGAGGTGAAAATGTGAAAATGTGGAAATGTGGAAATGTGAAAATATCTGTTAGCACGTTTTTAATTTCCACATTTCCACATTTCCACATTTTTCACATTTCCACATTCTCCATCACCTTTTCCATCTTCATGCTCCTTGAGCCTTTGATGAGGAGATAGGTATTGTGGAAGTTCTGTTGTTTGAACCATTCTTTTGCTTGAACCGAATTCTCGAAACTGAGATAGGGATGTTTTAATTTTAAGAAATCACCGCCCACGAGAACCACTTCTTTCCATGGATATTTTCCGATCAGGTCGATGATTTGCTGATGTTCCTGCATGCTTTCGGTTCCCAGTTCGGCCATGGCGCCAAGTATCAGTATTTTATTGGCAGATTCTATTTTTGAAAAATTCTCGATAGCCGCCCGCATGCTGCTGGGATTGGCATTGTAAGCATCGAGTATGATCTTGTTTGAATTCATTTCAACAAGCTGCGATCTGCTGTTGGATGGAACATAGTTCTCGATAGCGGCCTCGATCTTTTCATCTTCCACGTTAAAATATTTTCCTACGGCAACGGCTGCCAGCACATTCGGCAGGTTGTATTCGCCGACCAGTTGAGTTGAAATATTTTTTATTGCTGTTCCGCCGGTCATATCGATGCTGAGAAAGGGTTCGCTTTGATGAATGCTTCCGGTAATGGCTGCATCTTTTGTTCCGTATTTGATGATATGCGGAATGCCTTGGCTCATCTCGCGCAGGTAATCGTAGTCCCACATTACGAATGCGGTGCCGTCATGGCTTCTCAGGAAATCGTACAGCTCTCCCTTTCCTTTTCTCACTCCTTCTATTCCTCCGAATCCTTCCAGATGGGCTTTGCCTGCATTGGTGATAAGGCCATGGGTAGGCAGTGTATATTGACAATATCCCTCAATCTCCCTCAGATGGTTTGCGCCCATCTCGATCACTGCCATCTCGGCATCGAATTTTATTTTTAGAATGGTCAGCGGAATGCCGATATGATTATTGAGATTGCCCTGCGTGGTATAAGTTGTATAGGAAGAGGACAGCACGGCATGGATCAGCTCCTTGGTGGTTGTTTTGCCATTGCTTCCCGTGATGGCGATGAAAGGAATGCTGAATTGCTGCCGGTGGTGTTTGGCCAGGTTTTGCAGGGTTTGCAATACATCATCTACCTGTATTATCTTTTCGAATGAACCGGCTTCCGGTGGCTCGTCCACAAAAGCATAAGCAGCTCCTTTTTCAATGGCCTGCCTGGCAAACTGGTTGCCGTTGAAATGTTCTCCCTTCAATGCAAAAAAAAGATCGCCCGGTTTAAGTTGCCGGGTATCTGTTTGCACGGAAGGGAATTGCTTGTAAAGCCGGTATATTTCTTCAATGGGGATCATGAGGAGCAAATTTAAAACAAAAGACCTGTGAGGTTTAAGTCCCACAGGTCTATGATTGGAGAGAAAAAAATATTTTACTGCTTCCTGCTATTCTGTTTACGCTGCTTGTACGAGATACCGGTCTTTCTTCCATTGCCGGCAGCGCTTCCCACGCGATCCATGGCGCAACGGAAACCAACGGTAGAGCTGGCCTGGTCTTCTTCCATGAAGCGGCGGGTGCCGGGGCTCAGCCAGTAAGGACGGTCATTCCAGCTTCCGCCTTTGATCACTCTTGATTTATCGCTGATGAGCGTGGTCTTGCCATAGCCATAGGTTACTCCGGCAATCAGGGAATCGCCGTCGAGATAATTGATCACGTCTCCTTTCTGGTAATTGCGGCGGTTCTTGCTTTCTTCGTCGGTAACATAACGGGTCTTGATGCGGCCGAGACTGTCTCTTTCAGGCTTCTCTTCCTTGCCCATGTCGATGGTCTGGTAATGGTTACCGCGGAAAGGAGCAACATCATCCACGTCTTGCGGAGAAAGCGGGCGGTAAACATCTTCCACCCATTCGCTCACATTGCCCGACATATTATAAACTCCGAAGCCATTGGGATAAAACGAAGTAACTTCCGAAGTATACACGGCATTGTCGTTAAGACCGCCGGCAACACCCATATTATCGCCCGATCCGCGTTTGAAATTGGCGAGGAACGTACCCTGCCAGCTTCCGCGGCGCGAATCGCGCAATCCATTTACATTATTGCTCCAGGAATATACCTGCTTGTTGGCGATCAGCTCTTCCCCGCGTTTTTTATCGTTCTTGCTGGGCAGCGGGTTCTGGTTGATATAACCCAGTGCTGCATATTCCCATTCGGCTTCCGTGGGCAGGCGGTAAGCAGGTAAAAGGATACCGTCTTCAAAAGTGACCTGCGTTCTGGGGGTACCGTTGGGATTTTTCAACGTATTCTTTTTCGATTTGGCGGCAGGGCCGGGAGTGGCCTGGTATTCGCCAAGCAGATAAGCTTTGGTATTGAAGTTTTCCTGGCCGAGGCCCTGGAGGTTCTTCAATGAGTTTTTATTGATAAACCCTTTATCAACCAGGGCTTTTTCATTTACACGGTCTGATCTCCACAAACAGAAATCATGAGCCTGCCTCCAGGTTACTCCAACCACAGGATAGTAATTGTAGGAAGGATGGCGGAAATAATATTCAACGAGGGGCTCATTGTAGGCAAGCTCGCTTCTCCATACCAGGGTATCGGGCAAAGCGCCTTCGCGAACGGCCTTGTATTCATCGCCGTCGAACACTGTGTTGATCCAGTACAGGTACTCACGGTAATGCACATTCGCAACTTCGGTGCGGTCGATATAAAATGAGTTTACCGTTACTCTTCTGGGAATATTGTTCCAGTCGCTCATCACGTCTTCTTCAGTAGCGCCCATGGTAAAGGTGCCTCCCTGAATAAACACGAGGCCGGGACCGGTACGCTGCTCTTTTTCGCGCGATACCTGGTAGCCGCCCATGTTCTTATCATTATAATTCCAGCCGGTGACAGCAGAGGATTCCTGTTTCTTTTTGAAGAGACTGCAGGAGCTGACCGTTGCTGCGCAGGATACAAGGATAACTAGATTTTTCAGATTCATAACTTAAATGCATTTAACCGTGATATGGTAACTGTCAAAACGTGCTTTGCAGGCAATTATTGTACGTTCCCGCCGGCTTATTATCCAAAAAACCGGCCAATTGCGAATATAGCCCGTTCCGGGTTAATTCACTAAGTATAACTGCTTATTTTTCATGGGAAAAATCCGGATTTTTCACCCAAAAATGACGAAAAACAGGAAATTTATCTTTTTTTTGCTATAATAAATTCTTTTGCAAATCGTTGGATGATCTGTAACCAAACTGTACGATGAGAAGTATTGAAACGTTTCTTTATTGTGCAGGAATCTTTTTCATGAAAGCAGTCGTATAAAAGCATTCTAAACTTTAAAATCAGAGCCTAGCGATCGATTTTTTACTCATTACACTTTCAGGCAACTACCGCGTAATCCTGCCCTGATAAATGGATCGATTACCGAATGCGGTATGATTGTTGAAAGTCGTAGGCGACCTTAAATGCTAAATTTATAATTACAATTACATGAAAAGACTGTCTTTCCAATTAACTGCTTTGCTTGTGGTGTTTTCTGTTGCTCATTCCCTTAAAGCTCAACAAACCAATCCCATCAACATCGTTACCACGGCTGTTCCCTTTTTGAGGATCTCGCCCGATGCACGTGCAGGGGCCATGGGCGAACTGGGCATAGCTACTTCTCCGGATGCAGCTTCTTCCTTTTATAATCAGGCAAAGATCCCTTTTTCAAAATTCAAAACAGGAATCGGCCTCACTTATACGCCCTGGCTGAAAGATCTCGGGTTGAATGACGTATACCTGCTCGCAGCCAGCGGCTATCACCAGATCGACGACCAGCAGGGGTTCTCCGCTTCACTGCGCTATTTCAGTCTGGGCAATATCCAGTTTACCGATTACAGCGGACAAGACCTGGGCACCGGAAGGCCACGCGAATTCGGCGCCGATATCGGTTATACCCGCAAGCTCTCCGACAAAATAGCTTTGGGAATAGCCTTGCGTTATATCAATTCAAACCTGGTTTCAGGCGCCATTTCAAACGGCAATACTTATAAGGCCGGCAACGCGGTGGCCGGCGATATCAGCTTTTTCTACAATGGCCTCGACGCTAACGGCCAGGGCTTCACCGGCGGAGCAACGCTTACCAACCTGGGCA
>CAYYZJ010000538.1:0-4254 GCA_964475615.1 uncultured Flavitalea sp.
TGAGGGCAGGAGATCTGAAGTCTGAGGTCGGAAGTCAGAAATCAGACTTCAGACTTCCGACCTCCCTACTGCTCGGCCACCCTTTTCAAATTCAGGTTCGGTATCGAAGAAACGATCAGCGGGAATTTTTCTATCGTTACGTTGGAAGGATCCAGGCCGAAGCCGCGCTCTTCCGAGAGGCTGATCTCCTTGAGCCAGAAATAGAGTTTCATGATCACGCGTTCAAAGAAGGGCAGCTCATTGTCCTGGCTCAGGTATTTTTCCATGACGATGATCTGAAAATCGCCGATCACATTATTTCTTTCCAGCGATTCATAGCGGCTGGTGATGTTTACTTCCCGGTTCTTCACCAGATCCTCCACTACTTTACGGAACATGAGGTTTACTTTAGGCTCCACACGAAATCCCAGCCGGAATTCCACGCGGATGATATCGTTGGGAATGATATGATCTACCGAATATTCGGCGGTATACGGATCATCGAGGGTATCGATATGAACGAACCAGTAAATATCCGCGCGTTTGGGCTTCCGGTTTAAGATGGAATAGATGATCTTATGCTCTATTTCCTTGGGATTATTGGCGCTGGTCAGGTAAACGAGATGCGTGGCGAATTTGGGAACCGTTTTATCATTGCTCAGCTCCTGTATCTGCGGAATATAATGTTCCATGCGCACGAACTCCACATAGCGGTTCTTGATCTTGCGCGAGCGGTACCATACATACATCACGGCAAACAGTCCGCCGCCCACGATCAGCGTAACAAAGCCTCCGTGCCTGAATTTCTCCAGGTTGGCAAAAAGAAAACTGAATTCGATGGTAAGATATACAGCAAGATACAGGTAGATCAATGGCGAACTGGTTCTCCGGGATATGAGAAAATTGGCAAAGAGGATGGAAGTGGCCAGCATGCAGAGCGTAATGGCCAGTCCATAAGCCGCTTCCATGTGCGATGAATTCCGGAAATACAGGGTGATGCCGGAGCAGCCTATGAAAAGCAGGAAATTGATGGCGGGAATATAAAGCTGTCCCTTTTCCTCCGTTGGATAGGCAATGCGGAATTTGGGCCAGAGGTTAAGCCGCATGCTCTCACTGATAAGGGTAAACGAACCGCTGATCAATGCCTGGCTGGCAATGATGGCGGCCGCCGTAGCAATAATGATGCCCGGTATCACGAACCATTGCGGCATGATGCTGTAGAACACGCTGGCTGTGGCAGTATTGAAGCTCCTGCCTTCATAATGGGCAAGCAGCCAGGCACCCTGTCCGAGGTAGTTGAGGATAAGGCAGGTCTTGACATAGATCCAGGAAATGCGGATATTGCCGCGGCCGCAGTGCCCGAGATCGGAATAAAGGGCTTCCGCTCCGGTAGTGCAGAGGAAAACGGCGCCGAGTATCCAGAATCCTTTGGGATAAGTGGTCAGGAGCTCGATGGCATAATGCGGACTGAGGGCTTTGAAAATAAACAGGTCGTCCATGAGGTGCGTTAAGCCCAGTATGGCAATCATCGAAAACCAGATGAACATGATGGGCCCGAACAATTTTCCGATATTTTCCGTTCCGAACTGCTGGAGGAAGAAAAGGATCACCAGGATGAACAGCACGAGATAGACGATATTCGTCTGGGAGGTCTCTTTTAAAGCAGGAAGCTGCCTCAATCCTTCGATTGCCGAAGTAACGGAGATCGGCGGCGTGATCATGCCGTCGGCCAGCAGGGCCGCTCCCCCGATCATGGCAGGCAATACCAGCCATCTCCGCTGCCGCCTCACCAATGTGTATAAAGAAAAAATGCCTCCTTCGCCCTTGTTATCGGCCTTTAGCGTGAGCCATACGTATTTGATCGTGGTTTGAAGCGTCAACGTCCAGATGATGCAGGACAGGCTTCCCAGGATCAGCTCTTCGGAAACGATTCTTCCGTTAACAATGGCATTGAGAACATAAAGTGGCGAAGTTCCGATGTCGCCGTAGATTATACCCAGTGCAATAACTAAATTCGCGAGAGTGACTTTGTTGATCTGCTTGCTCACTTCAGGTTAAGTTAAATAAGGTGTTGACAAGGGCGCGCGATTTCATGCTGGCAAACAATAGCGCCACCTGTAACTGCAGTGGCGCCAGCACAAAGATATAAGGAAATACGATAATAATGCTGAACGCGGAATGCTTAACGCTGAATGCAGGGAAAAGGTATGAGGGGAAAGGGTGAAGGTGTAGGGCGGAAGGCATAAGCCATAATATAAGAACCGATATGGGCTTTGGATTTTCCCTATGTCTTATGCCTTTTACCTTCCGCCTTTCACCCCACCTCATCCCCGCGTTCAGCATTAAGCGTTAAGCGTTATGCGTTTAGCGTGGTTTTAACACAATTACATTATACTTTTGCCTATCTTACAATAAGAAAGCCTCTTTAAAAGAAAAAAGATGATGAAGATTCTGGCATTAATATGGGTTCTGATCAGCCCGTTATTGCTTTTTTCACAAAAAATAACCTACTCGGCCCCGGAACAGGAAGATGGAAGGAGAACCAATTTTGAAATCATAGGCAGGATCAACGGAAACATACTGATCTTTAAAAATAACCGGGCAGACAATGCAATCTGCATTTATGATAACGACATGAAGCTGATCAAGCGGGTGAACCAGGATTTTATGCCCGACAAATACATCAATGTCGATTTCGTCCAGTACCCCGATTTCTGCTACATGTTCTATGAATACCAGCGCAGGAATATCGTTCACTGCACTGCAGTAAAGATAGACGGCGAAGGTAAAAAAATAGGCGAGCCGGTTGACCTCGACACCACGCAGATCGGGTTTGCAGCCAGCAATAAGATCTATACCACCATTTTCAGCGAAGACAAGCAGCGGATCATGGTGTTCAAGATCAACAGCAAGAATCCCAAGAACTATGTATTCACCACCTTCCTCTTCGATAACCAGTTGCAGTTGATCGACCGTCACCGCATCGGCATAGCCATGGAAGAACGCAACAGCATGTTCACCAATTTCCAGCTCGATAATGAAGGCCAGTTGATATTCGGCAAATTTTTAAAGAGCAACAGCAGCGGCGATTATATTTCACGGGTTTCGCTGGTCACTAAAGGGCCTACTGCAGACACTTTTTCCATCAAAGACCTTGGCACCAATGAACGCGTGCTGGACGAGATCAAGATCAAGGTCGATAATAACAATAATCGCTATATCATTACCGGGTTTTATTACAAACAGAAAAAAGGCAATATCGAAGGGCTTTATACGGTGGTATGGGATAAGGCCACGGATTCCAAGATCAAGGAAACCGTAACGGTGTTCAACGATGAGATAAGGGCTGTTGCCAAGAGCTCTGAGGCCAATCTCAAAATGGCCTTCAATGATTTTTTCATCAAGAATATCATCGTGCAGCGCAATGGCGGTTACCTGCTGGTGAGCGAATCGGAATATACCACTTCGCGCGGATCGCCCTTTAACCGCTGGGATTATATGTATGGCTATAATCCCTGGATCACCCCCATGGATTATTATTCCTATTACAATCCCTATTATCCCTGGGGCCGTTATGGCTATTACGGCAATTCGGCCGTCCGGTACAATGCAGAGAATATCCTGGTGCTTTCTTTCGATAAAGACGGCAACCTGCAATGGAGCAACGTGATCCCGAAAACACAGTACGATGATGAAACGGACAACCTCATTTCACATCATATCATGAATACCGGCGGCGAACTGCATTTTTTGTATAACCAGTACGAGCGGAGAACCCTGCTCCTGAGCGACCAGAGCATTTCGCCGGATGGAAAGCTTACCCGCTATCCTACGCTCCGCAACCTGGACAAGGGATATGAATTCATGCCGCGATACGGTAAGCAGATCAGCAGCAGACAAATGATAATGCCTTGCCTGTACAGGAATTATCTTTGCTTTGCAAAACTTGAGTTTTAAAAACCCATACCGTTGATAGGCATTTTTAAACAAAAAAATCCAGGCAGCGTCCTGTTCCTGCTGATCTATGCGCTGGCGCTGAAGTTTGGCGCTTTCCTGCATCCTGTTCTGCCGGTGCTTCATAAGGAAGACAATTACCTGTACCGTTTCATCCTGAACGGACTGAATTCTATCTCCCATAATTCAGCATACCTGTATTCGGTGCTCAGTTTTTTATTGCTGGTTACGCAGGCCATGCTGCTCAACAGCATCTGCAATTACCATAAGCTGTTCCCCAAACCCAATTACCTGCCGGGCATGTCGTATATTTTGCTTACT
>CAYYZJ010000539.1:0-3824 GCA_964475615.1 uncultured Flavitalea sp.
ATCTGCGCCTTCTTCCACATCCATCAGGGTTTCTTTGACGGCTTCAATGCGGTTGGCATAATTCATCTGGTAGGTTTTCTTGTCGCCGAAACCGGGTGCGCTGTCCAGTGCATCGCGGAAAGGGCCGTAAAAGCAGGATGCATATTTGGCGCTGTAGGCCATGATGCCTGTTTTATTGAAGCCTGCTTCTTCCAGGGCCTCGCGGATGGCGCCGATGCGCCCGTCCATCATGTCGCTGGGGGCAACAAAATCGGCGCCGGCAACGGCATGGCTCAGGCTCATCTTCACCAGGGCATCAACGGTTTCATCATTCACGATCTCTCCGTCTTTTACGATGCCATCATGCCCGTAAGATGAATAAGGATCCAGTGCAACATCGGTCATGATCAGCATTTCAGGCACTGCCTGCCTGATGGCTTTGATGCTGCGCTGCATCAGACCATCGGGATTCCAGGCTTCCCTGCCGGTATTGTCTTTTAATGCGTCGGGGCATTTGATAAAGAGGAGTACGCTCTTCAGTCCAAGGCTCCATAATTCCTTTACTTCTTTTACCGTATTGTCCAGGCTCATCCTGAAATAACCCGGCATGGAAGCGATCTCCGTTTTTATATCTTTTCCTTCATCGATAAACAACGGAACGATGAAATCATCGGGCGAAAGATGGGTTTCAGCCACCAGGCTCCGGATCGATGCCGACTGCCGTAATATTCTGTTTCTTCTTTGTAAATACATACTGTTTTATTTAGCGGATCAGATCCACTCCCTCGGATTCAAACAAACCTGCAGCAATTTATCTTCTTCGCTTCCCGGCTCAGGATGATAATCATAATACCACCTGGCCCTGGGTGGAAGGCTCATCAGGATGCTTTCTGTTCTTCCGTTTGTCTTTAATCCGAAAACGGTTCCCCGGTCATGGATCAGGTTGAACTCAACATATCGTCCTCTTCTGATTTCCTGCCATTCCTTTTCACGTTCGCCATAGCCCCTATTTTTTCTTTTATTGACGATGGGAAGATAAGCATCCAAAAATGCATTGCCGTTGGATTGCTGGAATTGAAATAATTTGTCCAGCTCCTGTTCATCCCGGGGGCGAAGATAGTCATAGAACACGCCGCCGATCCCTCTTGCTTCATGATTGCGATGCGTATTGCAAAAATACGCATCGCAGGCTTTTTTATATCCGGCATACCATTCATGATCGAAGGGATCTATCGCTTTTTTCAGCGTTCGATGAAAATGCACGGCATCTTCTTCAAAAAGATAATAAGGCGTAAGATCGGCGCCTCCGCCAAACCAGCGGTCGATCAGATGATCTGCTTCATCATACAATTCAAAATAGCGCCAGTTGGCATGAACAGTAGGAACATAAGGATTTACGGGATGAATGACGATCGAGATTCCGCAGGCAAACCATTTGTCGCCTTCCAACTTCAACTGCTTGCGCATGGCATCGGTTACTTTGCCATATACTACTGAAGTGTTCACTCCTCCTTTTTCGAACACATTGCCGTTTTCGATCACTTTTGTTTTTCCGCCGCCGCCTTTGCCGTCGGGTTTTCTTTCCCAATCGTCTTTTCTGAAGCGGGCTTTTCCATCCGTTTCTTCCAGTGATTCGCAGATATGCTCCTGCAGATCGTAAACGAATTCGATCCATGAATCCCGGAATGCACGTGTTTCTGTTTTGTAAAGCATAAGTTGTATTTTTTTAGTGATGGCAGCAGCAGCGAGTGGGAAGGGATTGTTGCTCTGACTTCTATTTACCACTCACTATTCACTACCGACCATTCCTTTACTGTTTCTACAAAAGCCTTGGCATGGTCTACCGGAACATTGGGCAGTATGCCATGACCCAGGTTGGCAATATGTTTGTTGTTCCCGAAAGCGTTCAGCATATTGCGCACTTCTTTTTTCAGCGCCGGCAAGGGCGACAATAATTTTGCCGGATCGAAATTGCCTTGCAGTACAACGCGATCGCCTGCAAGCTGCCTTGCCATTTGTGCGCTGATGCACCAGTCGATGCCCAAACCGCTGGCGCCGGTTGCCGCCATATTTTTCAGCGAATGCCAGGCGCCTTTTGCAAAAATGATGGTAGGCGCTTCATGTTTTAATGACTGAATGATCTTATTTATATACTGCAAAGACAGATTTTCAAAATCCTCAGGCCCCAGCAATCCTCCCCAACTGTCGAACACCTGTATGATATCCGCTCCTGCTTTTACCTGCTCTTTCAAATAGGCAATGGTCGTGTCCGTGATCATCTGCAATAAGCGATGGGCAAGCCCGGGTTGCGTATAGCAAAATACTTTGGCCTCATCGAATGTTTTGGAGCCTCTGCCCTGAACCATATAACAAAGCAATGTCCATGGCGCGCCGGCAAAGCCGATCAGCGGAACTTTTCCGTTCAGCTCTTTTTTGATCAGCCTGATGGCATCGAATACATAGCCTAATGTTTCGGATACATCGGGAATGCGGATCCGCTGCAGGTCTTTTATGGTCTTGACCGGTTCAGGAAGAACAGGCCCCTGGTTTTCTATGAGCTGCACTTCCAGCCCCATGGCCTGTGGAACAACGAGGATATCCGAAAAAAGGATCGCTGCATCCACACCGATCTGATCTACGGGCTGAAGCGTAATTTCTGTTGCCAGCTCAGGCGTTTGCACGCGTTCGAAAAAAGAATATTTCTCTTTCAGCCTGATATAATCGGGGAGATAGCGGCCTGCCTGGCGCATCATCCATACCGGCGGACGTTCCGTTTTTTCTCCGTTAAGCACTCTTAATATCAGGTCGTTCGATTGGCTCATGGTTGATCAGCAGGATGCGTTTGATAATAATTGAACACCGTATCCATCATCGTTTCTTCATCCGGGCTCCTGCTGACGGCAATGGGGTTTCCGGAATATGGTTTAATGCCGCCCGCCGTTGTATCGCCGATGGCAAACAGTATTGTTCTTTTGCCCGGTCGATTGGCAGTAAAAAAACTCTCAACCGCACTGGGGCTGAAAAACAGGATCCCATCATAATTTTTGGTCAGTGACACCGGCTTCAGCAAGGTTTCATACACGATTATTTCGGTTACCCGTATACGTTGTTCCTTTAGCTGATCCGGCAATTCATCCCTTCTCAGGCTGCCGCAGAAGAAAAAAACTTCATCGATATTTTTTTGTGCGATGATGAGACCAGCCAGCGTACCGGCTGATCCTGCCGTTCCGGCAATCCGGCTCTTGCCGAAATAGGCTGAGGCCGATTGTTGGGTCCGTCCTTCCAGGCAGAATATTGTCCAGTCGGGTTTTTTATTGTTCAGCAGGGAGATGACGGATTCCACGGCGTGCTGGCTGCTGAATACAGCAGCGATCCGTTGGTTTGTGAGTTCGGCCATCTTCCTGATCAGCCCTTCCTGTTGCAAACTCCGGGTTTCAATGAAAGGAATGATATCGACAATGATGCCTTGTTCCGCCGCTTTCTCAACCAATGCAGCGCTCAATGATCTTGTACATAATATATGCAGTTTATGCTCCATATATGCAGTTTATGCTCCGGCATGTCGGATGCTTGTTATGATCTTTTCTTCATCTTTGCTCAACAGTTCTTCTGCTGCAACAATTCCGGTATTCGCTGCAGCTTCGAGCAGCAATACCTTTTCTATCTCCAGTTTTTTAATGCCATCGGGCGTAAAGATATTTCCCCTGAAATAGAGTTCATCTTCTTCGATCTCGGCCAGTGCGCTGATGGGCGTGTAGCAGCCTCCCATTAAAGTTCTCAAAAAATCCCTCTCGATTTTTGTGCAAAGCGCAGTATGCTCATCGTTCAGATAGCGGCATGCCTCA
>CAYYZJ010000540.1:0-1761 GCA_964475615.1 uncultured Flavitalea sp.
CCGCACATTAGCCATTCGCACATTAATTAAACTTATCTTTGGATTATGGGAGAATATTCATTGGGAGAAGCGTTGAAACAATTCCTCAATCAAAGCAGGCTCAAAGGCCCGATAGTGGCCCTGCAGATCGATGCCATCTGGGAAAAGATCATGGGCAAAACCATTGCCCGGTATACCGATAAGATACAGATACACGGGCATACGCTGTATATCGACACGCATGTCGCCCCCCTCAAGCAGGAGCTGCTCTATAAAAAAGAAACGATCATCAAGCTGGTCAATGAAGCGCTTGGAGAAAAGCTGATAAAGGAAGTAGTGATAAGATAGATCATCCTATGGCCAGTAAAACAATTCCCGCCAAAATGATGATTGCTGCAATGATGCGTTTGGCCGGATCATCTTCTTTCAAAAGATTCGCCCCGAAAAAAACACCGAATACAATGCTGAGCTCCCTCGCCGGCGCTACATAAGCTACCGGCGCCCGCTTGAGCGCGACCAGCACCAGCAGGTAAGAAAGCGGTTGAAACAAGGCCACCAGCAATGACTGCTTCCAGTGCTTACGAACCTCCTGCTTCAGCTCTTCCTGATTTTTTACGATTACCGGCAAAAGAATGAATAGCGGAAGCACCATGGAAGTAAAAGTGATGATCAATGCAGAAACATGATGATCCACCACGGCCGATTTGTCCCACAGCGTATAGGCTGCAATGAACAGTCCGGTAAGCAGCCCGTATTCAAGTCCCCTGGCCACTGCGGCGTTCCTGTTGAACTTAATGCCGGTCATCAATACCACTCCGGCAATGATGAAACAAACTCCTGCCAGCGCAAGAATGCCCGGCCTTTCCCTGAACAGCAGCATGGCCCCGGTTACGGAAAACAAAGGCCCGGCCCCGCGGGCAACGGGATATACCACCGAAAGATCGGCCTTGCGGTATCCGGCCTGGAGCACTGCAAAATACAGCAGGTGCAGGATAGCGCTGACCAAAGCAAAGCCAATCACGGCAAGCGTCCATTCCGGGCGTTCGTGAAAAACCTGTATGCACACAAAAGGAAGATAAACGATAACAGAAAAAAACGCAACCAGCCAGAAAAAAGGCAGCTTGCCATTCACCTGTTTGGTGATCAGGTTCCATACGGCGTGCAATATGGCCGCTGCAATAACCAGCAATAAAGCGTAAATATCCATGCAGGTAATTTCCGTTATAATCCGACCCTCACCCGCGGATCGATCACTCCATATAAAAAATCGGCGAGTATATTGATCAGGATAAAAAAGAAAGAGCTGATCAGCACCGATCCCATCACTACCGGGAAATCGAGCTTCTCGAGCGCATCCACCGTTACTTTGCCGATCCCCTTCCACCCGAAAATATATTCCACGAAAAATGCGCCGGCCAGCAGTTCGGCAAACCAGCCCGTGATGGCGGTGATCACGGGGTTCAATGCATTGCGCAACGCATGTTTCCAGATCACCATTCGTTTGCTCAGCCCTTTTGCATAAGCGGTGCGGATATAATCCTGGTTCAATACATCGAGCATGGAGCCGCGCGTTAGTTGGGCAATGATGGCCAGCGGACGGATGCCTAATGTAATGGCAGGAAGGATCAGGTTCTGTAACTGCAGTTGACGGCCTTCAAAAGGATCGGTATCGAAAAGGCTTCCCGTCATGTGCAATCCGGTATACTGACTAAGCACGAAGCCGAACAGGTATGCGATGATGATGCCCATGAAAAAAGAAGGCGCTGAAATGCCGAGCACGCT
>CAYYZJ010000541.1:0-6153 GCA_964475615.1 uncultured Flavitalea sp.
CAACGTTATTAACAATTGTGCAAAAAACCTGACCGCTGGGCGTTTATTTTTGTCTTAAAAGGCTATGAAGTTCGGAATTCGGTTAGTATTTTTGCAGACGGTTCAGGTTGGATTCGCGTAAATCAACACCCTTTTACAACTTTCCCTTGCCGCCCGCTGTTATATGATTGATTTGTACCCGTTGTACCCGACAATGGTTTTGTCAACTTTTTATTTTTAGATATGAGGCAACTTAAGATTGCTACACAAATTACGAATCGTGATTCCCAGGCAGTTGAAAAGTACTTGCAGGAAATCTCCAAGATTCCCATGATCACTCCTGAAGAGGAGACAGTCCTGGCCCAGCGCATCAAGATGGGCGATCAGAAGGCATTGGACAAGCTGGCGCAGTCGAACCTGCGTTTTGTGGTTTCTGTTGCAAAACAGTATCAGCACCAGGGGTTATCACTGAGCGATCTGATTAACGAGGGTAACCTCGGATTGATTAAAGCGGCGCAACGCTTCGATGAAACCAAAGGTTTCAAGTTTATTTCGTACGCGGTTTGGTGGATCCGCCAGTCCATCTTACAGGCGTTGGCAGAGCAGGGCAGATTAGTCCGCCTGCCTCAAAACAAAATCGGCACTTACAACAAAGCCAACAAGGCCTACATGGCTTTCGAACAGGAACACGAGAGAGAGCCGAGCACGGAAGAGCTGGCTGAATTACTGGAGATGAGCGAAACCGAGATCAACAATATCTTCCAGAGCAATACCCGTCACAGCTCATTGGACGCCCCGGTTCATGAGGCAGAAGATGTGGCTATGGGCGATCTGCTGGAAGGCAGCGATGATACCGACGACGATGTAATGAAGGATTCACTGAGGGCAGAGATCCGCAGGGTGCTGAAATCCCTGAGCCCCCGTGAAGCCGAGATCGTGAACGCCTATTTCGGTCTCGACGGCGAAAACGGAGTAACGATCGAACAGATCGGGCAGAAATACGATCTTACCAAAGAACGTATCCGCCAGATCAAGGAAAGGGCGATCAAACGCCTGCAAAAAGCACGTTACAGCAGCGCGCTGAAAGCATATCTCGGATAATTCATTTGTTTAGAGAATAGCGGGTAGGGAATAGTCAATAGGAATTCCTATTTTCTGTTCCCTATTTTCTATTTACCACTAACCACACAACATGAAGCGTATCTCCTTCGCCATCCTGTTTCTTTTTTCTTCCTGTGAAAAAGCCGTTCATTTCAACCTGCATCAGGCCGATTCCCAACTGGTGGTCGACGCTTCCATCGAAAGCAATAAGCCGCCGCTGGTAGTGCTTTCCAAAAGCCTGGATTATTTCAGCAAGATCACGCCGGAGCTGCTTTCGCAGTCTTTTGTGCATAATGCTTATGTTACCGTTTCCAATGGAAGCGACACCATGCTGCTGAAGGAATATGCCGTCGATACCGGCGGCAACAGCATTTATTATTATTCCATCGACCCCAACGATCCGCACAGTTTCCTGGGCAGTTTCGGAACAGCTTATGACCTGCATATTGAAGTGAACGGTCAGGTGTATACTGCACATACCAGCATCCCCGCTCTTACCAAAAAAATAGATTCTTTATGGTGGAAACCGGCCCCTGCCAATCCGGATACCAACAAAACCGTGCTGATGGCCAGGATCACCGATCCGCCGGGATTCGGCAATTATATCCGCTATTTCACCAGCGTGAACAACGGCCCTTTTTTCCCGGGACTGAACTCTGTTTTCGACGACCAGGTAGTAGATGGCACCACGTATTCGATAACCGTTGAAAGAGGCGTTAACCGGAATGAGGATATCGATTACGATAATTATTCTTTTTTTGAAAGGGGAGATACCGTTTTCGTGAAGTTCTGCAATATCGATAAAGCCACTTTCGATTTCTGGCGCACCATGGAATACAATTACCAAAGCATAGGCAATCCCTTTTCTTCACCCACCAAGGTGCTGGGAAATATATCGAACAATGCGCTGGGCTATTTCGGAGGATATGCAGCGCAGTATGTGTCGCTGATCATACCGGGGTAAGGTGTAGGGTAGAAGGTAGAGGGTGTAAGGTGTAAGGTAGAAGGCATAGTTGAAATTGTTCTCCCTTATACCCTTTACTCATACCTTTTACCTTACACCTTACACCTTACGCCTCCTTCCCGATCCGTCGCATAGATGACTTTGATTTTCGTCTTTTCCTATTATTTTTGTCAACTTTATGGAAAATCATTCAGCGGAAAAAGTACATTGTCTGATCATCGGCTCGGGGCCGGCCGGATATACGGCGGCCGTTTATGCAGCCCGGGCCAACCTGAAACCCGTTTTATACCAGGGCATTCAGCCCGGCGGGCAGCTCACCATCACTACGGAAGTAGAAAATTATCCCGGCTATCCCGATGGCGTGCAAGGCCCGGAAATGATGGTTCATTTCGAGAAGCAGGCCGCGCGCATGGGCGCCGATATCCGCTTCGGCATGGCCACCAAAGTAGATTTTTCAAAACAGCCTTTCAAAGTATGGATCGATGAAGAGAAGCTGATAGAAGCCGATGCGGTGATCATTGCCACCGGCGCTTCAGCCAAATGGCTTGGCCTCGAAAGCGAGCAGCGGCTGAACGGCTATGGCGTTAGCGCCTGTGCCGTGTGCGACGGATTTTTCTTCAGGGGCAAGGAAGTGGCCATTGTGGGAGCAGGAGATACTGCTGCCGAAGAAGCGCTCTATCTGTCCAAGCTCTGCAGCACGGTGCACATGCTCATCCGCCGCGGCGAGATGCGTGCATCGAAAGTAATGCAGGCGCGCGTGCAGCAAACGCCCAATATCAAAATATACTGGAACAGCGAAGCCGAGGAAGTGATCGGAGAAGCCAGGGTGGAAGCGGTTCGCATCAGGAATAATAAAACCGGCACAGGCGCCACCATTCCCGTCAGCGGATTTTTTGTGGCCATCGGCCATGAGCCCAATTCCGCCATCTTCAAGGACTGGATCGAGATGGATGAGGCAGGATATATCAAAACCATTCCCGGCACATCCAAAACCAGCCGCGAAGGCATATTTGCTGCAGGCGATGTTCAGGATAAGATCTACCGCCAGGCCGTGACCGCTGCCGGCAGCGGCTGCATGGCTGCACTGGATGCAGAAAGATATTTATCGGCCAGGGAATTTCAATAGCACATCAGCTCAGATGAAGATTTAATACAGGAATTCCCGATTAATTGATAATTTTCAGCCGTTAACCTTCACCAACATATTTATGTTTATGGTTACTGTCGAGCTGCGCAATCTGATCATGCATGGGCATCATGGAGTTTATGAGGAAGAAAAAAAAGTGATGAATACTTTTGAGGTGAACCTGGACGTTAAATACGATGAGAAAAAGTCCGGTTTCGACAGCATTAACGATACCATCAGCTACGTTGAACTCTATGAGATCGTTAAACAAAAAATCCAGGTGCCTGTTCTGTTGCTGGAGAAAATCTGCCAGGGTATTATCCGAAAGATCAAACATCAGTATCCATCCGTCAGGGAAATAAACATATCTATTTACAAAATGCAGGCGCCCATCGAAAATTTCCAGGGCAAAGTAGGGGTTACCATGCGCAGGAAATTTGATGATTAATTGATCATGGTGCGATTTCTTTTTTTTATTTTAATGGTTCTGCCCCTTGAAAACCCGGCGCAGGATGTAAGTGCCGCGCTAAAAGAAGCGGAGCGGCAGGAATCGGAGTTCAGGGAAAATGAAGCGCTGTCGAAATACATTGAAGTGCTTCGCATGCAGCCTACCAACCTGTTTGCCCTCTGCAAATGCAGCGAGCTGTGCAGCCGCATCGGCAACCGCCAGTCCACCAAATCAAAAAAGATCGATTATTTCAAAGCAGCCAAAACATACGCCCAGGCTGCATTGCGGGTGAATCCCAACAGCTCCGAAGCCAATCTGGTCATGGCCCTGGCCCTCGGCCGCTTATCGCTTATTTCGAGCGGAAAGGAAAAGGTGATGGCAGCCAATGAGATCAAGCAGTATGCGGAAAAATCCATCCGCCTCGATCCTTCCAATTTCAAAGCCTATCACCTGATGGGCAAATGGAACTATGAAGTGAGCAACCTGAATTCGTTTGAAAGAAGCCTGGCCAGGCTTTTATACGGTGGACTGCCGCAGGCCTCGCTCGAGAATTCGATCGCCTGTTATGAAAAAAGCCGCGCGCTCAATCCTAGCTTTGTGCTGAATTACCTCGAACTGGCCAAGGCCTATAACCGCCACGGCGAACGGAAAAAAGCCATCGAGCTGCTCAATAAAATGATGTCTCTCCCCAATAATATGTTCGACGATATCCGCGTAAAGGAAGAAGGAAAGCAGTTGCTGAAGGAATGGCAATAGCGGTTCCCAGTTTATAGTTTCTAGTTTACAGTTTGTAGTTTACAGTTCATGCAATGTGAAATTCGCAATCAATCTCAAACAAGCAGAACTGTAAACTAGAAACTGCAAACTACAAACTACAAATTCTTTTTCTTCCATCTCCCGCTTCGTATATACAGGAACGATAGGGTAAACGTAATGGCCCAGTACAGCCATTCCGACATCCATCCATACAATATCGAAAGGTTCCAGTAAGCCAGCACCAGGTATACATAGATGCTGTAAAAAATGATCGTGATCACTTCAATGGCCAGGTTCACTGAAGTATTGCCGGTGCCGGTAACGGCATTGAGCCAAACGGTGGCAAACGACATCATGATCATGGCCAGCGAAACCACCCGCACCACCGGAATGGCCGCATCGATGAATGCCTGTTCCTGCCCGTATATGGAAAGAATGCGTTCCGGAAAAAGGTTCAATAAAACAGCCATGATGAAAGCCAGGCACATGCTGAGCCGGACAATTTTTTTGATCAGCCCGATCACTTCTTCTTTCTTTCCCTGCCCGATCACATTGCTCACCATGGCATTGGTGGTTGAGGCAAATGCCCAGGTAAACACGCCGATCATGCCGAAGATATTGCGCATGGTATTGCTGATGGCCAGGTCGCGCGCGCCATGATGTTCGATCAGGATATAAAAATATTCCCAGGTAATGATGCTGATGGCATATTGAAAAATGAGCGGCGACGATTGAACCAGGATCAGCCTGGTAACGCCCGCATCGAAGCCGAAATGCCTGTACAACTGCAGTTGCCTGCTGACGCCTTTGATATGGATCACCGCAAATACCACCAGCATGCCTGCTGCTTCCGCAATAATGGAAGCCACTGCTGCGCCATTGAATCCCATTGCCGGCAGTCCGGAATGACCGAAGATCAGGCTGTAGTCGAGAAAGATATTGGTTAGGGCTTCGGCCAGTGTTCCATAAATAAGATATTTGCTCTGGTTCGTCCCTACCAGCAGGGCATTGCGCAATTGATAAATATAAAGAAAAGGCAATCCCCAGATGCGGATCCTGAGAAAGCTCAGCGCTTTTATGCGAACCGCATCTTCCCTGATGGAAAGCCCCAGTACAGCAGGAGCCAGCAGGTAAGTGAGGAGAATGCCTGCTGCTGCAAAAACAAAAGCAATGCGGATGCCCTGCGAAAACAGCTTGCCGATCTCTTCGATCCTGTCCTCACCGGCCCGCCGCGCTATCAGGGCCTGCAGGCCGTTGTTCATGCCATTACCGATCACTGCAAAAATAAGGTAGTATACCCCGGTAATTCCTGCCGTGGCCAGCGACTGCTCATCCAGATGCCCCAGGAAAATATTATTGGTAATGAAATTGATCTGCGGCACCAGTATAGCCAGGCTGATGGGCAGCGCTATGCGCAATATCTGCCTGTTCGTGATCTCGACCTTGTATTGATGCGTGGCTGGCATTTGGAAAGGGACTGCAAGGTAATGGGAATTTGAAAATTTGAAGATTTGAAAATTTGAAAATGGATCATAAGCTGCCGGCTCCTTCATTTTCAAATTTTCAAATTTCCAAATTTTCAAATTGGAATTTGTATTATTGTGCTTATGTTAAAACCCGATTTTTCAATACAGAACGAGCATATTGTTGTTGAAGACATTGCCCAATGCCGGCTGCTGATGGAAGTGAACCGCAGTTCATTCAGCTATGTGCTGCTGAACGTACGGGGAATGCGGCCGCTGGTGGTCAGGTATTTTCAGTGGGATCCGTCGAGAATGG
>CAYYZJ010000542.1:0-2098 GCA_964475615.1 uncultured Flavitalea sp.
ATTAATCTATTTCGGAGTAGTTCTATTCTGATTCCTTTTACAGTATTTGAATCTTTTAGTATCATACAACCATATGCATTTTCTTCCATATAATCTGAATCGAAAAAAAGAATCAGTGAATGGATCATACTAGACAATTTACTATTTTTAATACTATCAATTCTTTCTTTCAATGGTTTATTGCTAGTATTTGAAGATAGAGATTGGCTGTAGCAATAATCAGACAAGAGAATACTTGTTATTACTAACATAAGTTGTAAAACAAAATTTGTTCTTTGTTTGGAATGCATAAAGTGATTTTATTGTAAATAGTCCGGAATATCCTCCTCTTTACTCAAAGAGAATGGCAGCCTTCCACTATGTTGTGTTCTATAATAGTCAGTAATACCTTGAGACCTCAAATATAGATTCTCAACCTGCACGGCATTATAGGCTTTGGGCTTATTACTGGTATTAGGATCGTTATCGGTCAGAAAGTTGTTCAATCCTCCATATACAGGCCCGCTGGAATTTAGCAGTTCTGTGGTTGTTCCCCTGGAGCCACCGGTTACTGTCACCAGGCCATTGACCAGCGAATTGAGCACATCATTGAATGAACTGGTCGGCGCAGGTGGAGTTCCTGTATTGGTATAATAATACTGAACGCCGATATCTATCTTGTCGCCACTCATTACTTTTAGGAGCAGCGACGGCCCTACCCTTGGCCCATGCCGTTGGCTCGGGATACGCTGTCATTGGGATTGGTAAAGGTCACATCATTAGGATAGCTGGGAATCGAGGAACGGGGATAGTTTGTTGCGGTAATATTATTAAATAGCTTGGTTTCGGTTGGCTGCTTCCATCGAGGCCAGGTACATGGCCGTATCCTTCCTTCTGCTAGGTCAACACTACCCTCGTATTGCCAAGATGATCCTTCTCGAAGAAATCATATTCATATCCGTACTTAGTCGTACTGTTTTTGTATTTATGAAAGGCCTGGCCCGTCCTTTTTTATGGTTTACGAACTGAAGGGTATCGATTCCCTCGCCTTCTAAGGGGGAAGTGCAGTTCGTTGATAAACCAAACAACCAATATAAGTAGTGAATGTTCCTTTATTGACAATATTGCCAACAGTTATTTTCTATAGTTTTGTTTCTGCTGCATCGTAATCAAGAATTTTTTTATGTACCGGGCATTTGTTCTGCTATGAAACATCATGGATTACCTGGAGCGGCGACGCCAAACTCAACTAAGTTATTCCATTGGCCTTCGCGTGTTTGAGCCAGATATTACCGACACTTATATTTTTAGCTATACCTATGCCATAATAATAGCACCTACCTACCTCGTAGGTAGCTTGTTTATCTCCTAATAAAGCAGCATTCAAATAGCATTCAAAAGCTGCTTTATAATTTTTTTTAATCCCTACGCCTTTTTCATAGCATACGGCTAAATCATAATATGCACTACTATTGTTCCCTTCAATTGATTTTAGAAAATAACGAACAGCTTCTGACGGATTCTTTTTTACAAATCGTCCGAATAGATACCAGGTTCCAATTGCATAAAGTGCTTCTGGATTATTTCTCCTAGCAGATCTTTCAAGAAAATCAAAAGCAACTTTCAGATCTGGCTCTTCTTTTTCCATCTCGATTAGAGCTTTTCTCAGTAAAATATTCCCTTTCTTCATCTATTTACTTTTAGTTCATAATATTAACCGGCTTCGTTATTCCTGTTTTGGTGGTTGCGTCGGCTGTGGAGGTTCCGTTGGTGGAGTTTGAGTTGGGAGAGCCGTTGATTTTTCCGACGGTGATTCTGTCGATTTTTCTGGAGCCGAATTCGATTTCTTCGGAGGCCAAGGGCCTTTCCAGCCATCGGGCCGTCTTCTTGGAGGATTTGACATTCCTTTTGAGCCTTGCCTATCTCGTTGCTTTCTTGCCTGACCTGCTTGATGCTTTTGCTCGGTGCTTTTCCTTGCACCACTTGTGTGCTCTTGTCCACCAGCATCGCCATATTTCTCTTTCTTTTTTGCATTGACCTGAGTAGCTGACTGGGTTATTCCAGATAAGGCCTGAGGTTTCATCCAACTATTAAGGTAATCAATAAAAGCATCATTGGC
>CAYYZJ010000543.1:0-4324 GCA_964475615.1 uncultured Flavitalea sp.
ATCAGTCCCGACGGTAACCGCGTGCTGCTGGAAGCGCGGGGAGATATTTTTTCATTGCCTGCCGAAAACGGATATGTGAAAGACCTTACGCTCAGCTCGGGAGTGGCAGAACGCTTTCCGGCCTGGTCGCCCGATGGAAAAAGCATTGCCTTCTGGAGCGACCGCTCCGGCGAATACGAGCTTTGGGTTGCACCGGCCGGGCAGGAGGGCAGCGCAAAAAAACTCACCAGCTATGGGCCGGGGTTCCGGTATAATCTGTACTGGTCGCCCGACAGTAAGAAGATCGCTTTCATCGATCAGTCCATGCGGATAAAGATCTATGATATCGGCAGCAACCAGACCGTTGAAGTGGATAAAGCCCTTCGCTTCATGCATGGAGCGCTGGATAATTTTACCTGCAGTTGGTCGCCCGACAGCCGCTGGCTTGCGTACAGCCGCGACCTGGAAAACTATAACCAGGCTGTTTTTATTTTCGATTATTCCCTTAAAAAACAGCAGCAGGTAACCAGCGGGTTTTATGATTGTACGCAGCCTGTATTCGATCCGCAGGGAAAATATCTTTACCTGCTTACCAATCAATCTTTCCATCCCTATTACAGCGATATCGACAATACGTTCATTTATGCCAATTCCACCAAGATCGCGGTCATCACCCTGAAGAAAAGCACGCCTTCGCTGCTTTATCCCAAGAACGATACCGTAAGCGTAAAACCGGATGAACCGGCCGACACTAACGCTAAGGAAGAACCGAAAAAGAAAAGCGGCAAGGATAAGGGTCAGCCCGAAAAGCCTGCGGAAAAAAAGCCGTCGGTTGCTCCGGTGGATATCGATTTCGAGGGACTGGAATCCAGGCTCCAGCTTCTTCCTCCCGATGCAGGCAATTATTCCAACCTGGCTGCTGTAAAAGGAAAGGTTCTTTACCTCAGCCATCCCCGCACCGGAGCTGAACAGGGACAGGCCGCCATCAAATATTACGATATCGATAAGCGGGAAGAAAAGACCGTTCTCTCTGCCGCGAATTTCTTCATGCTTACCGCCGACAAGCAGAAAATGCTCGTGATGCAATCCGGCAAATGGGCTGTGCTGAAACCGGAGGAAGGACAGAAGATGGACAAGCTGCTGCCCATTCATGATATGATCGTACCGATAGATCCGGTAAAAGAATGGAACCAGATATTCACCGATGCCTGGAGGCTGGAAAGGGATTATTTCTATGATCCCAATATGCATGGGGTTGACTGGAACCTCGTGCGCGAAAGATATTCGAAAATGCTCAAAGGCGCCATGACAAGAGAAGAAGTGGATTTCGTGATCGGTGAAATGATCGGCGAGCTCAATGCTTCGCATACCTATCATGGCGGCGGGGATATTGAAGATGAAACCATCCGCAACGTGGGCTATCTCGGCGTGGACTGGCAGGCCGAAGGACAGTTCTATAAAATCAAAAAGATCATCCGCCCTGCTTCCTGGGATGCCGAAGTGCGCTCTCCGCTCGATCAGCCGGGGATCAATATCAAAGAAGGAACTTATATCCTTGCTGTGAACGGCGTGCCGCTCACCACTGCGCAGGAGCCTTATGCCGCATTTCAAAATCTTGCCGGCAAAACCATAGAGCTCACCTACAACAGCGAACCTTCATGGGCAGGAGCAAAGACCGCTGTGGTGAAGGCCATGAACGATGAATACCGCCTGCGCAACCTGGCCTGGATAGAAGGCAACCGAAAGCGCGTGGAGGAAGCCACCAACGGAGAAGTGGGATATATTTTCGTGCCCAGCACCGGCCTCGATGGCCAGGATGAGCTGATCAGGCAGTTCAGCGGGCAGTGGGACAAGAAAGCGCTGATCATCGATGAGCGTTTCAATAATGGCGGACAGATCCCCGACCGGTTTATCGAAATGCTCAACCGCACCCCGCTGGCTTATTGGGCCATACGCGACGGAGAAGCATGGCCCTGGCCGCATCATGCGCATTTTGGGCCAAAGGTGATGCTCATTAACGGATGGAGCGGATCGGGAGGAGATGCTTTCCCGGATTACTTCCGCAAGAAAGGATTGGGCCCATTGATCGGATCGAGAACCTGGGGCGGACTGATCGGCATCAGCGGCCTTCCCGGACTGATCGATGGAGGACAAATTACGTCGCCTACTTTTCGCATGTACAATCCCGATGGAACCTGGTTCAAGGAAGGCCATGGCGTTGATCCGGACATCGATGTGGAAGAAGACCTTAGCCAGATGGCCAAAGGCATAGACCCGCAGCTAGAGCGGGGGATTGCAGAGATCAAGGAGCTGATGAAGAATAAAGGATATGCGCCGCCGAAGCAGCCGGCGTATGAAAAGAGAAGTCAATAATCATTGATCACTAAAACTTGAGTGTTGAGTGTTGAATATTGAGTGTTGAGTGTTTTTACAGAAGGAATATTCAACACTCAACACTCAATGTTCAAGTATTAATTAAATTAATTAAACAATCTCTTTCACCACATTCCAGATCACTTTCGGTTTCCCCAGCGTATAATAATGTAAAACGGGAACTCCTGCCTGCTTTAATTCCCTGCTCTGCTGTATCAGCCATTCGGTTCCGATCTTCTCCACTTCTTCATCGCTCTTGCATTTCATGATGGCGCTGGAAAGCTCGTTGGGAATATCCACATGAAATACTTTAGGCAGCATGCTCAGTTGCTTGATATTGGTGATGGGCTTTAGTCCCGGAACGATAGGCACATCGATGCCATACTTTCTACAGAGCTTTACGAAATCGAAATATTTCTGATTGTCGAAGAACATCTGCGTGGTGATGTATTCGGCGCCTGCATCCACTTTGGCTTTAAGATACATCAGGTCGGTATCGAGGTTCGGCGATTCGAAATGTTTTTCGGGATATCCGGCAACGCCGATGCAGAAATTGGTCTTGCCTCCGTTCTTGATATCTTCTTCCAGATAAATGCCGTGGTTCAGGTTGGACACCTGTTTCAGCAGCTCAATGGCATAGCGGTGGCCATCCGGCTCGGGCTCGAAGGAGGCTTCGTTTTTGCCGGCATCGCCCCGGAGCACCAGCACATTGTCGACGCCCAGGAAATGCAGGTCGATCAGCGCGTCTTCCGTTTCGCGGCGGCCGAATCCGCCACAGATGAGGTGGGGCACCGCATCTACCTGGTAATGGTTCATGATGGCGGCACAAATGCCTACTGTTCCCGGCCGCTTGCGCACCTCCACTTTTTCGAAGGTGCCGTCGGCCTTTTTCTTGAACATCGTTTCACTCCGGTGATAGGTAACGTTGATGAATGCGGGCTTGAACTCCATCAGCGGATCGAGATGATCGTAAATGGAGCTGATCGTTTTTCCTTTCAGGGGAGGCAATATTTCAAAGGAAACCAGGGTGTTCCTGGCCTGCCGGATATGATCGATGACCTTCATGCTTGTTTAAAAATATCCCGCAAACATAATTCAATAGCAGTAGAAAGCAAACACTGTTAAAGTATTTTTGGCAGGCCGGGGATTCGATTTCTTCCGGTATTTTTGCGATAAACCGATCGTTTTGAGCACGAGAATACATACCAAAGACCTGGTTAAATCCTACCGCAACCGTACCGTAGTGGATCACGTATCTGTAAATGTGGAGCAGGGAGAGATCGTGGGATTGCTTGGCCCCAACGGCGCCGGCAAGACCACCACGTTCTATATGGTGGTTGGGCTGATCAAGCCTGATGAAGGCCATGTTTTCCTCAATGAGGACGATATTACCCGCCTGCCTATGTATAAAAGAGCGCAACTGGGCATTGGCTATCTTCCGCAGGAAGCTTCTGTTTTTCGTAAATTGAGTGTGGAAGACAATATCAAGGCCATATTGGAGATGACCAAGCTCAGCAAGCAGCAGCAGAAAGAAAAGCTGGAAGCCCTGCTCGATGAGTTCCGCCTGCATCATGTGAGAAAGAATAACGGCGATTCCCTGAGCGGGGGCGAGCGCAGGAGAACCGAGATCGCCAGGGCCCTGGCCGTTGACCCCAAATTCATGTTGCTCGATGAGCCTTTTGCCGGCGTAGACCCGATTGCCGTTGAAGATATCCAGACCGTGGTGGCCAGGCTGAAATATAAAAATATCGGCATCCTGATCACCGACCACAATGTAAATGAAACCCTTTCCATCTGCGACCGGGCCTACCTGCTGATAGAAGGAAAGATATTCAAGCATGGAACGGCAGAAGAACTTGCCGAAGACGAACAGGTCCGCCGCCTCTATCTTGGAAGGAATTTTGAATTGAGAAGGAAGGATTATTTGAGAAGTTGCAGGGGTGCTGATCTTCTTGCTCAACACTCTGTTCAC
>CAYYZJ010000544.1:0-1788 GCA_964475615.1 uncultured Flavitalea sp.
TGACTGCTACTACTAAAAATCCGCTGGATGGGATCAATCTTTTACCGTACCTGCAGAAAAAAATAACAACTATTGACCGCCATTTTTATCTTGGCCATGGAAGCATGGTCACCAACGAATGGAAACTGGTAAAAGCCAATGCAGGAAATTCAAAAATGAAACTCAGTGAAGATATGCTCTTTACAATTGCATCCGATCCGGATGAAACAACAACGGTAAAAGAGCAAAATGAAAAAACATATACTGACCTATTGCATGAAGTAGAAAAATATGATACCATTCAATCAAGAGTGCCTGTACCACCCCATGGCAAAGGCAGAAAAGAGTTCAAGCCGCCTAAAGATTGGAAAGTAGAAAACTAAAAAGTGGTTATTCAAATCCGGCTTTCCAACGCTGCAGGACATTCTGTTTGACAGCATTATTATATTAAATAAATCTTCGAAATTGCAAATTTCGAAGAGCGGCATACAGGAAATAGTTCAATGATTCTTTTTTCTCCTCGCAATGACGCTGCTCTCCCCGACTTCCACGTACACTTCGAAGTCATTGCGAGACAACATGAAGATCGCTGCATTGTGTTTTATTATTACCCGTTGGCGAAGCAATCTGTGCTATTCAATATAGATTGCTTCGTCTCCCGTCCCGATAACTATCGGGATTCAGCAACCACAATCAAATCATGTTATTTATCTTTAACCAATGGAAGTACATCATACGCATCATCCAACACACAAAAAGAAATGGAGTGAATACTTGCTGGAGTTTTTAATGTTGTTCCTCGCTGTATTCATGGGCTTCATCGCAGAAAATATTCGTGAAGATATTGGCGATCGGCGAAAGGAGAAACAATACATGGTATCCCTTTTATCGGATCTGAAAAATGATACGGCCGCTATCAATACAACTACGCAGGAAAACCTCAGATTGTTAACGGGACAAGACTCTTTGGCCGACATATTGAATAACCTTCACGATACTTCCGGTAAAACAAACCTATGCTATCGCTATTTTGCGCTTTACACCACGAACATTTCTACGGTACAATTTAATGACAGAACGATGAGCCAGTTACTCAATGCAGGAAATATGCGACTGATCGAAAAGCCAGGTATTTCCGATAGCATCATGAATTATAATTCTTATGTAAAAGGAGTTGAGGAGCAGCAAAAAGATTATGAGGAATACTCAAAAAAAATAATAGATCTTTCAACATCTATTTTTGACATAACTTATTTCAGGCGCAGTTTAAGACCGGGCACCTTGCCGCGATCCATCGCTCAAAACAATCAATTCAAATTATTAACAACAGATGCTGCTGTTTTAAAAAAATATGTTATTGAACTCACTTTATCTGAAAGTATAGAACAATTCTATGTTCAATTCCTGAACGAAGCTAAGAGCAAAGCTGCTAAACTAATAGCCGTTTTAAAAAAGGAATATGGCCTGAAGGATGAATGACTTACTTCCCGGCAAGATCTCTCCCCGGACATGTATGTTGACCGGGGACGTTGCTGCGAAGTAAATATTCACAAGCATCATGGTCAGTCAGTACTACGAAGAGTTTTAACATGCCCGAAGTAGTTATACACAATGCCGGCAGTTATGGCGCCAAGTACCGGCACTAAAATAAATAACCAAAGCTGTGAGATCGCCCAGCCGCCAACAAAAATTGCCTGGCTGATACTTCTGGCCGGGTTTACCGAAGTATTTGTAACCGGGATGCTGATAAGATGGATCAGTGTTAATGCAAGCCCGATCGCAATTCCTGCAAATCCTTTCGGAGCTCGT
>CAYYZJ010000545.1:0-7225 GCA_964475615.1 uncultured Flavitalea sp.
AATGGATGCATGGATGGCGCCGGGATCAAAGCCCACATGCTCCATAATGTCGATCTCTCCGTCATCGGGCCATTTGAGCGGAGTGGTTGAGCCAAGCATCCAGATGGCAGGCCAGGTACCCAATCCCTTGGGCAGTTTGGCCCTTACCTCGATGCGGCCGTATTGCCAGTCGCCCTTGCCTTTTGTCACCAGCCGCGCAGAAGTATATGGCCTGTTCTCCCAGTTTTCCTTTCTGGCCTCGATGATCAGGTTACCGTTTTCCACCCGGGCATTCTCCTTTCTTTTAAGCGTATAAAATTCCAGCTCATTGTTTCCCCAGCCATTGCCGCCTACATCATAATTCCATTTGCTGCTGTCGGGCAGTCCGCCGTAGTTGAACTCATCGCTCCATACCAGTTGGCGGGCACGATGGGGTGCGGTATGGAAAGCGGAGGCAAGAACAACAAAAAGAACAGCGGCCGGCAAATATCGACAGGCAATCATGGCGAAAAATTTGTGATGAAAGGTAATGAGGATTTGTGAAAAATTTTGGTGCAAATGGAATTAGCTGTTATTTTTGTTGCTCATGACACGCTTTTTTTTACATATTCATCATCCTGCTTTCTTGCCCCAGGGGTAGGCCGGAGATGTTTTGTATAACAAATAAATCGAGCAGGGCTTACCGAGGTGAGCCCTGTTTTTTTGTTTGTCTGAACCGGATTGTCTGAACTGGGATTTATAGGATTGGTGGGATTTTTGGGAAATAGATATTTAATGTATTGTTGCCGACCATCCATTTCCCAAAAATCCCATGCATCCCAAACATCCCAGTTCAGACAAATCCCGGTTCAGACAACGGGGATTAACGGGAAGGAAACCAATCATCCATTTCCCATTCATCCCATCAATCTCATAAATCCCAGTTCAGACTATGAACCTTATAAAAAAAGTATTGAGCCCTGCTTCTCTCGTTGGAGAAGGCGGTCCTGTGCTGAAGATCGCGATCCAGAAATCGGGAAGGCTTTATGACGATTCGGTAAAGCTGTTGAAAGATTGCGGCATCAACCTGAAAGACGGGGTGAACAAGCTGAGGACAGAAGCCGATAATTTCCCGATGGAGATCTATTTCCTGCGCGACGATGATATTCCGCAATACGTGGAAGACGCCGTAGCCCATATCGGCATGGTCGGCGAGAACGTGGTGTATGAAAAGAACAGGAAAGTGGATGTGGTGGAACAACTGGGCTTCGGCAAATGCCGGTTATCCGTTGCCGTTAGCCGGGCCGAAAAATACGACGGCATTGCCTGCCTCAGCAATAAAAAGATCGCTACCACCTATCCCTTCCTGGTGCAGCAGTTCCTCGACAAGCACCAGGTCAATGCCGAGATCCATGAGATCAGCGGCTCGGTGGAGATAGCGCCCGGCATCGGACTGGCCGACGCCATTGTTGACCTCGTAAGCAGCGGATCAACGCTTTTCATGAACGGGCTGAAAGAAGTGGAGACCGTGCTTCGCTCGCAGGCCGTGCTGATCAGGAACAGGAACCTGGGCGCTGCGCAGGAACAGATACTCGATAAATTCCTGTTCCGCATCCGCGCCGTAAAAAAGGCCCGGAACAATAAATACATCCTGCTCAATGCACCCAATGAAAAATTGAACGACATCATTCAATTGCTGCCGGGCATGAAAAGCCCGACTGTGCTGCCACTGGCCGAACCCGGATGGAGCAGCGTGCACAGTGTGCTGAATGAAGATGATTTCTGGGATATTATTGAAAAACTCAAAGCATCCGGCGCGCAGGGAATACTTGTGGTGCCGATTGAAAAAATGATTGTTTAATTTGAAAATTTGAGAATTTGAGAATTTGAAAATGAGGGCAATGTGAGAATGTGGAAATGTGGAGATGTGGAAATGTGGAAATGCGCCTTCGCGATTGGATAAATGAAAATACCGGCTGTCTCATTTTCAAATTTTCAAATTTTCAAATTCCCAAATTTTCTCTTATGGAACTGATCCGGTTTCCTGAAAAAAAAGATTGGGCGCCATTGCTGCAAAGGCCGGCGATCGATAACGCATCGCTGGAAGCCGGTGTAGCCGCTATTTTGAAAGAAGTGAAGGAGTATGGCGATGATGCCCTGAAAAAATTTACGCTGGCATTTGATAAAGTGTCGATCGAAAATATCCGGGTAAGCGAACAGGAAATGGAGCAGGCTGCCGATGCGATCGATGAGGCATTGAAAGCAGCTATCAGCCAGGCCAAAAACAATATTGAACGCTTTCACCGCAGGCAATTGCAGTCTGTAGAAACGGTGGAGACCATGCCCGGCGTGCAATGCTGGCGCAAAAATGTGGCTATTGAAAAAGTGGGATTGTATATTCCCGGAGGCACAGCCCCTTTGTTTTCAACCTTGCTGATGCTGGGCATTCCTGCGGCAATTGCCGGTTGCCGGGAAATCATCCTTTGCTCTCCGCCCGATGCATCGGGCAGGCTGCATCCGGCCATTTTATATGTTGCCAGGCTGCTGGGTATAACTGATGTGTTCAGGGCTGGCGGCGTGCAGGCCATTGCGGCCATGGCTTATGGAACGGAAAGCATTCCACAGGTATATAAAATATTCGGCCCGGGCAACCAGTATGTTACCTGTGCCAAGCAGTTGGTGCAAAAACAGGGCATTGCCATCGACATGCCCGCTGGCCCCAGCGAAGTGGCCGTCTATGCCGATGCATCGGCCTCTCCTGCTTTTGTTGCTGCCGATCTCCTGTCGCAGGCAGAGCATGGCGCCGACAGCCAGGTGCTGCTGGTGATGAATGAAGCGTCATTGGTAGATGAGATCAACGAAGAGATCGAAAAGCAGTTGAAGCAACTGCCCAGAAAGGAAATTGCCGCAAAAGCGCTGCAGAACAGCAGGATCATCCTGGTAAAAGAAAAGCAGGAAGCCATTGACCTGCTGAATGCCTATGCGCCCGAGCATCTTATACTGGCCTGCGCCGATGCGGAAGCGCTTGCAGAAAAAGTCGTCAACGCCGGCTCTGTTTTCCTGGGTCATTACTCCCCGGAAAGCGCAGGCGATTATGCCAGCGGAACCAATCATACCCTGCCGACTAACGGATATGCTCATTCGTACAGCGGCGTGAGTGTGGACAGTTTTGTGAAGAAGATCACTTTCCAGAAGCTTACCCGGGAAGGCCTGCAGGCGATCGGCAGTACAGTGGAGCTGATGGCGGAAGCCGAAGGATTGCAGGCGCATGCCAATGCTGTTGCTATTCGTCTGAACCGGGATGTTAAGCGATTTTTCTGATTTACCTGATTTAAACCTAATCAGTACAATCAGTTCAATCGCTTAACATCCCGGGTTCAGACTTTCAAAAAAATAAAATGTTCCGATTAGAAAACCTGCTCAGGGAAAATATTAAAAATCTGGTTCCTTATTCATCGGCCAGGGATGAATTCAAGGGAGAGGCCAGCATATTCCTGGATGCTAATGAAAACAGCCTGGGCTCCCCGCTCACGAAATGGTATAACCGCTATCCCGACCCATTGCAGTGGAAGCTGAAGGAAGCCCTGAGCAGGATCAAAGGACTTCCTCCGGAAAATATTTTCCTCGGCAACGGCAGCGACGAATGCATCGATATCCTCTACCGGGCATTCTGCAATCCCGGTAAAGACAATGTGATCATCAATCCGCCTACTTACGGCATGTATGAAGTGAGCGCATATATCAACGACGTGGAAGTGCGCAAAGCCGTTCTGCTCGACGATTTCCAGCTCGACCTGGTGCACCTCGAAAACCTCGTCGATACACATACGAAGCTGATCTGGATCTGCTCTCCCAATAATCCCACTGCCAATTCCATGAGCCGCGAAGACATAGAGATCGTGCTGAATAATTTCGACGGACTGGTAGTGATCGACGAAGCATATATCAATTTCTCCCGCCACAGGTCGTTCATCCAGGAGCTGAAAGACTATCCCAATCTTGTTGTTCTGCAAACCATGAGCAAGGCCTGGGGCCTGGCCGGACTGAGATTGGGTATGGCTTTTGCGAGTGAAGCCATTATAGAAATATTCAATAAGGTCAAGCCGCCTTATAATATCAGCCAGGCAACGCAGGAGCTGACACTCCAGGCCCTGCAGGAAACGGATCAGGTGAATGATATGATCAGGGTCATTGTGTCTATGCGCGAAGAACTGGGGAAAAATCTCGCCAATTTGCCGATAGTCAGGAAAGTGTATCCCAGTGATGCCAATTTTTTACTGGTTCAGGTAACAGACCCTAAAACAATTTATGCGTATTTGCTGGAAAATGGAATCGTGGTGCGCGACCGCAGCCGGGTGGTATTGTGCGAAGGGTGCCTGCGCATTACTGTTGGTACGGAAAGAGAAAATAAGGAACTGATAACGGCCTTGCAACAGTTTTCAACCCGATAAAATGGTACATTTATTTTTCATTTTCAAAATATCAACAGATGAAACAGTTTCATTACAGAATGGCAATTTTTGCCCTGGCCGCATCGATGGTATCCATATATGCCTGCGCAGGCGATACCACCAAGGTCAATAATAAAAATTCCATCCCTCCGGCCGACGTTACGCTCAAGCTTCCTGCCGGTTTCAAGGCCGCTGTTTTTGCCGACGGACTGGGAAATGCCCGGCATCTTGCGGTTACCAGTAACGGTTATGTATATGTGAAATTGGGAAGAAAGAAGGATGGCAAGACCATTTACCGGCTGCGCGATGCCAATGGCGACGGCAAGGCCGAAGAGATCGTTGGCTTCGGCGATTATACCGGAACCGGCATTGCCGTCAAGAACGGCTATCTCTATGCTTCTTCCGATGAAGAAGTGTTCCGCTATAAGCTGGATGGCGATAACAAGGTCATCGATCCCGACAAGCCTGAAAAAATTGTGACCGGCCTGCTCTCGCGTCACGAACATGAAGCCAAAGCCATTACGCTGGATAATAACGGCAATCTGTATGTGAATATCGGCGCTTATTCCAAAGCCTGCCAGGTTACCGACAGGACAAAAGGCTCTCCGGGCATGAAACCCTGTCCCATCCTGGATTCTGCAGGAGGCATCTGGCAGTTCAAGGCCGATCAGCAAAACCAGACCTATGGCAATGGCGCCCGTTATGCAACCGGCCTGCGCAATGTAGTGGGCCTCGACTGGAACACAGCTACCAACAGTTTATTCGTGATGCAGCACGGAAGAGACCAGCTCCACGATCTTTTTCCCGATCTGTATACCACCAAGCAAAGCGCAGAGCTTCCTGCCGAATGCATGTATGAGCTGCATAAAGGCTCCAACTGCGGCTGGCCTTATATTTATTACGATGAGTTCGTGAACAAAAAAATACTGGCTCCCGAATATGGCGGCGATGGCAAGAAAACAGCAGGCGAAGATGCGCAGGATCCTGTGGTTGCTTTCCCGGGCCATCTGGCGCCGAATGGATTGCTGTTCTATACCGGCAGCCAGTTCCCGGCAAAATATAAGAACGGGGCGTTCATTGCTTTTCATGGTTCCTGGAACCGCGCGCCGGAACCGCAGGAAGGGTTCTATGTGGTTTTCGTTCCTTTCAGAGACGGAAAGCCCAGCGGAAAATGGGAGGTCTTTGCTGATGGATTTGCAGGCGGCCCCGACCTGGTTGCTTCCGGAAGGGCCAAGCATCGTCCCTGCGGGCTGGCACAGGGCCCCGACGGATCTATCTATGTCAGCGACGATTCAAAAGGAACGATCTGGAAAATAACCTACGGAAAATAAATTATGCAAAAAATCAAATTGTTTGCCGCGGCAGGATGCCTGTTCGCGTTCGCACTGCTGTTGATGTCGCAAACCCATAAACCTGCCGTACAACCGAAAAATCCGCTGCAGGCCTCCATAGCAAGAGGCAGGCAGGTGTATACTGAGCAATGCCTGACCTGCCACCAGGCCGATGGCGGCGGCGTACAGAATATGAACCCGCCGCTGATCAAAACGAAGTGGGTATTGGGAGATAAGGCCAGGCTGATCGAGATCGTGCTGAAAGGAATGACAGGGGATATAGAGATAAATGGCGACGAATATCACAATGTGATGCCCCCGCACGAATTCCTTACCGACCAGCAGATCGCCGATCTGCTGACCTACGTGCGCAACAGTTTCGGCAATAAAGCAAAGGCAGTGACCGTTGCAGAAGTAAAAGCGGTGCGCGCCAAAATAAAATAACCATCGTATTTTTGAATGGATCGAATAAGGGCTGTATTATTGCGGCCGCAGAAAATTAATGAAACGCATTTTATTCATAGACCGCGATGGCACGCTCATCAAAGAAGCGCCCCCGACCTACCAGATCGACAGTTTTGATAAGCTGGAATTTTATCCGCATGTATTCGGGTTCATGGGCCGCATTGCCCGTGAGTTCGATTATGAACTGGTGATGGTCACCAACCAGGATGGATTGGGCAGCGCCTCTTTTCCTGAGAGCAATTTCTGGCCTGTTCAGCATTTTGTGATGAAGAGCCTGGAGCAGGAAGGCATTCATTTCAGCGCCGTTCATATCGACAGAACCTGGGCCGCAGACCGTGCGCCAACACGAAAGCCGGGCATCGGCATGCTTACCGATTATCTCAACAATCCCGATTACGATATTGCACATTCATTCGTGATCGGCGACCGCATTACCGATGTGCAGCTTGCCAAAAACCTCGGATGCAGGGCGATCTGGCTGAACAACGACCCCAACCTCGGAGCCAGGGAGATCGGCGATACCATGGCCGAGCTGGAAAAAGTAATTGCCCTGGAAACGAAGGACTGGAGCGATATCTATGCATTCTTAAAACTGGGGTTGAGAAAAGTAAAGCACGAGCGCAATACGAGTGAAACACAGGTTCATATCGAGCTTAATATCGACGGCAGCGGCAAGGCGGATATCAAGACCGGACTGGGATTTTTCGATCACATGCTGGAGCAGATCGCGCGGCACGGCAAAATGGATTTAGTCATTCGCGTTAACGGCGACCTGCATATCGACGAACATCATACCATCGAAGATACCGGCATTGCACTGGGAGAAGCGTTTTCAATGGCACTGGCCGACAAGCGCGGCATGGAACGCTATGGCTTTGCACTGCCCATGGATGAGGCCGATGCCAAAGTGCTGATCGATTTCGGAGGCCGCAACTGGATCGTTTGGAATGCCTCATTTAAGAGAGAAAAGATAGGGGAGATGCCTACGGAAATGTTCTTTCATTTTTTCAAATCCTTTTC
>CAYYZJ010000546.1:0-2066 GCA_964475615.1 uncultured Flavitalea sp.
CCGGCCGCCGAAGAAAAGCAGGAAAAAGGGGTCACCTATTCGGGACAATATATTTTCGGGAATACGGAATCGTTCAAAAAAATACTCAAGCAGGTTGATCTTGTCGGCCCTACCAATTACAGTGTGATCGTTTATGGCGAAACCGGTACCGGCAAGGAATCCGTAGCGCAGGAAATACACAAGCGGAGCAAGAGAAAGGACATGCCTTTTGTGGCCATCGACTGCGGATGCCTTTCAAAAGAGCTTGCTGCCAGCGAACTGTTCGGACATGAAAAAGGATCTTTTACCGGGGCGGTGAACCAGAAGGTAGGCAGCTTCGAGATCGCCAATGGGGGCACTATATTTTTGGATGAAGTGGCCAATCTTCCCTACGATGTCCAGGCCGCCCTGCTGCGTGTGGTGCAGGAAAGAAAAATGCGCAGGGTAGGAGGCACCCGCGATATCGAGCTCGACGTACGCATCATCGTTGCCAGCAACGAGCTGCTCTGGAATGCCACGCGAAACGGCAAGTTCCGGGAAGACCTCTATCACCGCTTCAATGAATTTTCCATCGAAGTGCCGCCGCTGCGGGAGCGCAAGGAGGACATCATGCTTTTTGCCGATCATTTTTTAAAGATCACCAATGCCGAGCTGGAAAAGAAAGTAAAAGGATTTTCGCCCGAAGTAGAAGAGATCTTTAAAAAATACGTTTGGTACGGCAACCTGCGCGAGCTGAAGAATGTGATCAAGCGCGCCACCCTGCTTACTGAAACGGAATACATAGAGCCGAGGTCGCTGCCTTTTGAGATATCCAATTTCAGCAAGCTGCAGTTCGCCGAAGCACCGGTGCCTGTTTCTGCACAGGCAGTTCCTTATGTCGAAGCCAAGCTGCCTTCGTCCAAATACTCCATCAACGAAACTTCGCTCAAGGAAGCCAGCATCGATGCCGAGTATGAAATGATCCTGCAGGCTTTGAAAGAAGCCAATTACAATAAGAGCAGGGCGGCCCAGTTACTCAAGATCGACAGGAAGACCTTATATAATAAAATGACCCTCTATGAAGAATTAAAAAATCATTAATCATTCCCTAAATTTATAGCCATTTACCAGATTGCACACGATAATACCGACCAGCATTCAGCAATGACCCCCGATACGCCACCCATACGCGTTCTGATCGTGGATGACGATGAAGAAGATTTTCTCATTACCAGCGATTATATCCGCAAGATCAAGAACAGACAGTTTATCATCGACTGGTGTTATAAATACCGCGAGGCCTTCGATCATATCTGTCAGTCAACTTATGATATCTATTTTATCGATTATTATCTCGGCGTAAAAACCGGCCTCGACCTGCTCAAGGATGCCATGCAGCAGCAATGCGAAAAGCCATTGGTGCTGCTCACGGGCATGGGCAATCAGAAGATCGATATGGAAGCCATGGAGGCAGGCGCTTTCGATTATCTCGTCAAACTGGAGCTTACCACGGAAAAGCTTGAAAGATGCATCCGCTATTCGCTCGACAGGGCAGCCACCCTCAAGGCGCTCAAGGCCAATGAGCGCAAGTTCCGCAGCATTTTCGAGCGTTCCAAGGATGCTGTTTTCCTTACCGGCGAAGACCTGGTATTCCATGATGTGAACATCACTACTTCGGAACTCTCGGGCTATGACAAGGAATCGCTCATACAGATGAGCCTTTTGCAGTTGTTTGCCAACCCTGCAGATGCTGTGCTGATCGAAGAGCAGTTGCGTTCCTACGGGAATGTGGAAGACAAGGAAGTGGAACTGATGGCCCGCAACGGCAAGCATATCTATGGCATCATTTCCCTTTCCAGGGAAAGGGATGCCGACAATAACGTGTATGTTCAGGGTATTATTCACGATATCACCAACCTCAAGCGGGCGGAGAAAGCCACGCTGCAGGCCGAGAAGCTGGGCGCTGCCAACCGGCTGGTGCGCACCCTGGCCCATGAAGTGAGGAACCCGCTCAACAATATCAGTCTCTCGATAGAGCAGTTGATGGCCGAAGTAAATGACGAAGGGCATAAGATCTATCTCGACATCATCCGGCGCAACGGCAAGCG
>CAYYZJ010000547.1:0-4765 GCA_964475615.1 uncultured Flavitalea sp.
CACTTCCCTCGAAGAATTCTATAAACAGATCACTTCAAACTCCGGTATTGAACTGAACTCGCTGTTGCCAAACGGCATCAATAAGGAAATCGGCCACTTCAATGTTTTTAAAGTAGAAGATATCATGGAGCGGCTTAAAAAAAAGCCGCAGATGCCTTATAACCGTCGCGCTTATTATAAGATCAGCCTGATCAGCGGAAGGAACAGGGCCGAGTATGCCGATAAAGTGATCCATATCGAAAAGAACGCATTGCTGTTTGCCACACCAAAAGTGCCTTATCACTGGCTGCCGCAGGATGCGAACCAGTCCGGTTACTTCTGCATCTTCACAGCAGCATTTCTTACGCCGGCAAAAAGCGGCATCGTACTCGATGAACTGCCCATATTCAAAGCCGGAGGCTATCCGGTTTTCCAGCTTACGGATCATGATAAAAAAGAGATCAATACCATCTTTAAGAAGATGTATGAAGAGCTGTCTTCCACCTATGCTTATAAATATGATCTCCTGCGCAATTATACACTCGAACTCATCCATTACGGACAAAAACTGCAACCGGCAACCGCACAATATCCAACACATAATGCCGGCGCCCGCATTGCTTCACTGTTCATTGAATTGCTGGAGAGACAGTTTCCCATCGAATCCATTCACCAAACACTTAACCTGCGAACAGCAAAGGATTATGCCGACAGGCTCGCTATCCATGTGAACCATCTCAATAAAGTATTAAAAGAAAATACCGGCAAAACCACAACTGAAATCATCAGCAGCCGGATCATCCAGGAAGCAAAGATCCTTTTAAAACAAACCGACTGGAATATTTCAGAGATCGCATACAGCCTGGGCTTTGAGGAAATAGCCCATTTCTCCAACTTTTTCAAAAAGCAGACCTCCTTTTCTCCGGCATCTTTCCGTTCCTGATCAATGATTTGAATTTTGCAAACAATGGATTGATGTTTGCAATAAGGCCGCCTTGTTTTCGCCTCAACTTTGCTCTCAAAAATATAGTATGGCAACAAACAAAATCGCACTGGTAACCGGCGGCAGCCGCGGATTAGGCAAAAATATGGCGATCAGACTGGCAGAAAAAGGCATCGATGTTATCCTTACTTATCATAGCAGGGAAGAAGAGGCACTCAAAGTAGTCGATCAGATCAAACAAAGCAAACAAAAAGCAGCAACCCTTAGGCTGGATGTCGGCGACGTTAAAAGTTTCGATTCTTTTTTCAACCAACTAAAGGATATTCTCAAAAATACCTTTCAAACCGATCGGTTCGATTTCCTGATCAATAATGGCGGCATCGGCATCAATGCACCCATCGGAGAAGTTACGGAAGCCATGTTCGATGAACTGATGAACGTGCATTTCAAAGGCGTATATTTCCTGACGCAAAGCGCCCTTGCCATGATGAACGACGGCGGCGGCATCATCAATATTTCATCCGGTCTCACCCGCATGAGCTTCCCCCAGTATTCTGCTTATGGATCCATGAAAGGAGCAGTGGAAGTGTTTACCAGGTACCTGGCAGCAGAGCTGGGGCCGCGGCGAATCAAGGCCAATACAGTGGCGCCCGGAGCAATCGCAACCGATTTCCGCGGCGGTCATGTCAGGGATAATAAAGAGATCAATAAAAGGATAAGCGATATAACCGCTTTGGGCCGCGTGGGCTTGCCGGAAGATATCGGCGGCGTGGTAGCCTTTCTGTGCACGGAAGATGCCCGGTGGATCAATGCGCAGCGGATAGAAGTTTCCGGCGGCATGGGCCTGTAATGCTCCGGAAATGTTTAACCGGCGCAACTTGCTTAACTTTGCCAAAATTTTCATGGCTTGAAGCATCTGCGCGCTGTTAATAAATACTTCTGGAAATACCGCTGGCGATTGTTTTTTGGACTGGTCTTCATCGTGCTTTCCAACTATTTCCGCATCCTGGCCCCGCAGGTAACCGGGTATGTTGTGAATGCGGTGGAAAAAGAGGTCAAGGATACGCTTGGCAGCAGGAACGCTGCGGCGAATCATCCGGTCAGTCATGCCGTTCATGCAGGAGCGCAGAAGGATATTGCCAACTACGATATCCTGGTCAAAAAACTCATTGCCTTCATGGATGTTTCAGGAAAGCCTTTCGGAACCAAGGTGGCTATCTGCGGCATCACCATACTGGCGCTGGCCCTGATCGGCGGATTCTTCATGTTCCTGATGAGGCAAACGATCATCGTCATGAGCCGTCATATCGAATACGACCAGAAGAACGAGATCTACCGGCATTACCAGCTCCTGGATACCAATTTCTATAAAACGCACAGCACCGGCGACCTCATGAGCCGGATGGCGGAAGACGTGAGCCGCGTGCGTCAATACACCGGCCCCGCCATGATGTACCTGGGCAACCTGACGGCCACCATCGGCTTCAGCCTCTTTTTCATGATACGCAAGGACGCGCTGCTCAGCCTCTATGTGCTGGCGCCGCTGCCCATACTGGCCGTAACCATTTATTATGTAAACACGATCATCCATAAGCGAAGCGAGCACATCCAGGCGCTGCTGAGCAATCTCACCACCAATGCCCAGGAATCGTACAGCGGCATCCGGGTCATCAAATCGTTCGTGCAGGAGCATGCGATGTTCAGTTTTTTCGATACCAACAGTGAGGACTACCGGAAAAACGCCATCGGCCTGGCCAAAGTGGAATCGATCTATTTTCCTTCCATGGGGCTGATCATCGGCCTAAGCACTTTACTCACCATCATGATCGGCGGCTTTTATGCGATCAACGGTACGCATAATACCAGCATCGGCGCCATCACGGAATTCGTGATCTATATCACCATGCTCACTTTCCCGGTAAGCGCCATCGGATGGGTGGCCAGCATGATACAGCGGGCCTCTGCTTCGCAGAAAAGGTTGAATGAATTCCTGGATACCCGGCCTCAGATTCAGGATGCGCCGAATGCCATCGTCAAAAAGCTGGAAGGCAATATCCAGTTCGAGAACGTGGAATTCATCTACCCCAATACCGGCATCCATGCGCTTAAAAATTTCAACCTGCAGATCAGGAAAGGGGAGAAGATAGCCATCATCGGCAGAACCGGCAGCGGCAAAACCACGGTAGCCCAGCTTTTGCTGCGCATGTACGATCCAACCAAGGGAAGGATACTGATGGATGGAACCGATTTGCGGCAGCTCAACCTGCAAAGCCTCCGCAGCCAGGTCAGCTATGTTCCGCAGGACGTGTTCCTGTTCAGCGATACCGTGGCCAATAATATCCAGTTCGGCCTGAGCGGCAGGAGCGAAGAGGAAATTGCGCGTGCAGCGCGGTTTGCCAGCGTCGACAGGGAGATCATGAGCTTTGCCGACCAGTACAGAACCATGATCGGGGAAAGAGGCGTAACCCTCAGTGGCGGCCAGAAACAACGCATTTCCATTGCCCGGGCCCTGATCCGGGAGCATGAGCTGATCCTGTTCGACGATTGCCTGAGCGCCGTGGACACCCGGACTGAAAAAGAGATCATCGATAACCTGTATGCCTATCTGCAGAACAAAACAGCCATTATCATCACCCACCGCATGTTCTCGCTTTTTCAATTCGACCGGATCATTGTGCTGGACGAAGGCCGGATCGTGGAAACCGGCACCCATTCCGATTTGCTGGCCATGAACGGCTATTACACCTACCTCTACGAACAGCAGCAGGAAACCCGGGACGAGCCTGCCGAACGCTGAGCAAATGCAGGCCGCGGCTCTTTTTCGTACTGTACAACTTGTATACAATAATTACCTTCTGCAAATTTTGTCAATTCAAAAACAATATTATATTTGTGCCTACCTATTTTAATTAATTGTAAAAAACCATTATTTGTGGCGTACGAGAATAATGACAAAAGAATGGAAAGCGTATACAGCAAACGCATCAGAGCTGGCAAACGCAGAACCTATTTCTTTGATGTAAGAGCAACCCGGGGCAATGATTATTATCTGACGATTACCGAAAGCCGTAAGAAATTCAATGAAGACGGGTACGACAGGCACAAGATCTTCCTGTACAAAGAAGATTTCAACAAATTCCTCAAAGCCCTGACCGAAGCGGTGGACTATGTAAAGACAGAACTCATGCCCGATTTTGATTTTGATGCATACAATCACGATCAGCCGGAAACCGAGTATTCAGCCCCTTCGGAAAACGGAGTGGGCGTGCCATCTGCAGTGAATGATGTAGTGGAAACAAAGAATACCGCGCCAACGCCGGATACCGGGGATACGGAAGAAGTAGATAAATGGTAATGATCTTCGATCATCATAGAAAAACCTCTGCCTGGCAGGGGTTTTTTATTGGCCTTCGCTGATGAAAGCGGCTGCTTTTTTTACGGAGTATCCCCAATAGAAATGATCGAAATAGGCAGGCGGTGTATCTGCCCGGATGGCAGCGGCTTTTACGATCAATTCTGCAAAACTGTTCCAGTCGCCATCGGCGCACAAAAGCAGTTTGCCGTTGCAGATGGCAGGATCGACGCCGGTAGCGCCGGTAACTGTCGACACTGCATTTGAATTATAGCCAAGCGCCTCTACCAGCTTGGTTTTGATGCCGCCTCCTTCTGTTATCGGATTCAGGAATACGTCGGCGCCTTTGAAATAAAGGCCGATGTCTTCTACAAAGCCTGCAAAAAAAATGTGTTCATATTTTCCCTGACCAAACTCAGCGGGAATATCCCTTCCGCAGATGATGATCTTGTAACGGAAAGCCCTTTGCTGCAATAAAGGATCAATGATGC
>CAYYZJ010000548.1:0-2270 GCA_964475615.1 uncultured Flavitalea sp.
AAAGCACGATCCTGCTGCCGGCGAGATTTCCCGTCTTGATATTTCGAAACCGATCCCTGCTTTTTACAGCGGCAAGATCCCGTTTGAAGTAGTGGGCAAAGATATTTACCTTCGGTTCAGTTTGTTCAACGGGGCCGATTCTGCAGACCAGGTTTATTTTTTTCCCGGCCGCTATTGCAGGAAGATGACCTTGTTCAAGGCCGAAAGCAATGGCTTTGTCCTGTATGATGATCCGGCGGATGATGCACCCAACGGCTTTCGCCTGATCAGGCTCGCGCCAAAAGAAAAAGCGGCTTTCCTTGTCCGCCTCGATTTTGCACTGACGACCGTGAACATACTTGCTCCCAGCATCATCAAAAAAGATTTTCTCCCTTATTTCAGGAGCAACCTGGTCAACGACAAGACCATGGTCAACCTGCTCAACTACATCACTGCAGGCATTTTGCTGATGATGATCTTTTATTCCGTTGCCGTATATACGCAGAACTACAATATCGAATTCGTATACTATGCAGGATATGCGGGCTGCATGTGCGTCCTGCTTTTCCTCAAATCCTACCTGTTCGGCACCACCACTGATTTCAATTATTTTTTTGAAGGATATTTCGATTTCATCATCCAGATGACGGGTTATTTCTTTTACCTGCTTTTTTTCCGGAATTTCCTGAATACGAAACAGGATCATCCCTTCCTGGAAAAAGTGCTGCGGATCAGCAACTGGGTGCTGCTGTTTTCGGTACTGCTTTTTTCAGTAGCCTATTTTGCCACCGGCGAATTTTCGATCATCAACCTCATCGAGAACATTACCAAGCAACTGCTGCTGGCGTTGAGCATCATATTTATTTTGTACGGGGTGAAGAAAAAAGATCCGCTGGTCAATTACCTGGTGGCCGGACAGATTTTCCTGACTTTTTTCTCCATTATTTCTTTTTTGCTGATAGCGACCAAGCTCAGGATTTCAGGCACTCCCGGCAGCATTTTCAATGATTCGTTATTGTACTACCAGATCGGGTTGATCCTGGAGCTTATCTTTTTCATGTCGGGACTTTCCTATAAGAACAAAAGAGACCTGATCGAGCGGATCAAGGAAAGAGAAAGACTGAAGCTGGAAAATGAAAGAAAGGAATTTGAAAAGCAGGTGGCCATACTGGAAGCCAAGCAGCAGGAGCGCAACCGTATTTCTGCAGACATGCACGATGAGCTGGGCTCAGGAGTAACCGCCATCCGGCTTATGAGCGAGATCGTAAAAACGAAGATGAAGGAAAGCACCCTGCCCGAGATAGAGAAGATATCGCAATCGGCCAATGAGCTGCTGAATAAAATGAATACCATCATCTGGACGATGGTCAGCTCCAACGACACCGTAGAAAGCCTCATCGCCTACATCCGCGCCTATGCCGTTGAGTTTTTTGAAAACACGCCCATCGAATGTCATTTCAATATGCCTTCCTATATTCCGCCGCATGAGCTGAGCGGTGAAAAAAGGAGGAACCTGTTCTTATCGGTAAAAGAAGCGCTGAACAATGTGCTCAAGCATTCCAATGCCACGGTGGTCACCATCAATATCATCGTTCACCGCAAGCTGCTGATCGAGGTCAGCGATAACGGCATTGGCATCAATCCGGAAAAGATCAGGAAGTTCGGCAACGGCATGCAGAATATGAAAAGGAGGATCGATTCGATCGACGGCGATTTCAGGGTAGAGAATCATGAGGGAACGAAAGCGGTGTTTGAACTGGAATTATAAGATCAGCCTTCTTTGCCGCTTACTGTCGCCCAGAACAATAACAGCCATCCTGCAATAAAAAACAATCCGCCGACAGGCGTAAGGATGCCAATGGCCCTGAATCCGTCGGCATTGTTTATACGCAGCATCGTGAGCGCATATAATGATCCGGAAAAAAGAACGATGCCGGCAATAAAGCAGTATCCCGCCCAGTTCATCCATTTACCGGGAAATCTTTCACTGACGATGGCCACGGCCAGCAAGGCAAATACGTGATAAAACTGATAACGCACGCCGGTCTCAAAAACCGATACGGCATCGGGGGGAACCAGTTCCCTGAGCTTATGGGCGGCAAATGCGCCTAAGGCCACTGCCAGCGCGCCGAACAGAAAAGCAAACGATAAAAAACGCTTATTCATTTTTCAGTAATTCGATGAGCGGCTCCAGTACGATCCCTTCTTCATTGACCATTACGTCCGCCTGTTCATAATAGATCTTTCTTTCCCCCAGCTTGCGGATGATATAGGATTTGAGCTCCGCTTCG
>CAYYZJ010000549.1:0-1974 GCA_964475615.1 uncultured Flavitalea sp.
TTATCCTTTTTTAATACGTTTTCCGGGTAAAGAGGTTGTTCCAGTTCCTGCAAAGCTTCATCCCTGGTTATCTGACCTGAGCAGATCAGGGTGGACAAATGCGGTTTTCGCTTATCGATCCTGAATTTTTCCGGTAATATATACGCCTGGTAGAACCGGGTGAACAGGGATTCATAGTGCTTGCCGCCATAATCTCTCCAGCCCAGCTCATTTTTGATCAGTTCTTTTACCTGTTTTTTGTTATAAGGAACATAGTTCAGTATCGAAATGGGGCTAAGCTTCAAAACAGCCGAATAATACACATATTTTTTGAAATCGAAAGTCGGATAGGTCTTTAGTTTTACTGTTCCGAACTGCCTGTGGATATCTTCGAGATTGGCAAAGTCCATTTTTTGATATATCCAGGAGGGAGGCATAATATATTCCGTAACGACATTTGTTCCGCTGATGATATAGCCGATATTTTTTTCTTTAGCCAGTTTATACATGCTGGCAAAAATGGCATGGTCGGAAACGACTTCTATATCCACTACCGATGCCCTGAGGTAAGCGAGCTGAATATCTTTGAATTCTTCCCAGTTCACCACCAGCGTATAGAGATCAATGTTCAGCCTGGTGATGATGTTTTCCACGTTCTTTACGGCCAGTTCCGAATCCCAGCCATTGTCGAGATGCACGGCCAGCGGTCGCAATCCCGCTTGCTTTACCAGCCAGGCCACATAAGTACTGTCCACTCCTCCGCTCAATCCGATCAGGCAGTCATAAGGCTTGCCTTTCCCATTTCTTTTTATTTTTTCTATCAGTTGCTTTAGTTTCTCTTCCCCTTTTTTTCCATGATATACCTCGCGCTGTTCGGCTTCCTTGTATTGATAATAGTAATTGCATATTCCTTTCTCATCGAACCGGATATCCGGATCGGCGATATTATCCATAACCGTTACTGTACATTGCCGGTAATCCGGGTCATCTTTACTTAGTACCATTCTCTCGATTATGCGAGCTGTGAAAAAACTTTTTCTTTCAATTCCTGCTGACTGGGATAACTGATCAATACAGCCCGGTGCGGACGTTGGAAAACAAATATGCTGCCTGCCGCAGCGGCTGAGGCGCCGTGTTGTATGGCTTTTGTAAAATCTTCCGTGCTTCCGGCGCCACCAACAGCTACTACCGGTATGGTCACTGCATTGCTTACCTGCTGAATAATATCGAGATCATATCCCTGGAAGCTGCCATCTCTTTCAATGCTGTTCAGCAAAATTTCTCCTGCACCTGCTTCTTCCATTTTCTTGGCAAAGGTCACCGGATCAAGGCCTGTTTCTTTGCTGCCGTTCTGCACATATACCTTATATTTCCCCAGCCAGTTCTTTTTTGTATCGATCGATGCTACAATACTCTGGCTTCCTGCCCATGCTGCAGCCTGCGTGATCAGGGAAGGATTGTTAAAAGCGCTGTAATTCAATACTACTTTTTCGACCCCGAGCGTAATCAATTCCTTGATCTCGTCGAGCTGTGCAATACCTCCTCCGTAGGCAAGGGGCATGAAGGCTTCTCCGGCTATTTGCCGGATACGCTGCAGATCGGGTTTACGTTTTGCAGCCGTTGCGGAAATGTCCAGTATGACAATCTCATCTACTTCTTTTTCATTGAAAATTTTTACTGCATTGATCGGATCGCCAACATATTTATAATTACTGAAGCGATATGACTTAACCAATCCTCCATTCTGGAGTAACAAAACAGGTATTACCCTTGGTCTTCTCATTGCTCTTTTAGCGTGCTTCCAATTACGGTTACGCTTGATAATTTATGTTGGAAACTTCCCGATCCAAAGATGTTTTTTATCAATTTGTTCAGTGGCTCTTCAACAAACTTCCAGGCTAATATTGCAGATATCTGTAAAACCAAAATTTCCAGAAATATATTTTGAGTGATAAACCGCCTAACCAGATAAGAATAGGCACCATAATGTATTAA
>CAYYZJ010000550.1:0-5291 GCA_964475615.1 uncultured Flavitalea sp.
AACGGCCTTAACGGCCAGGTGATGCATCTTCGAAAAGGCAACCAGCAAAAGATTCACGGCATTCAGCATCAGTTCTATGCACATGAAAATAATGATGGCATTGCGGCGGGTCAGCACGCCGGCCACGCCGATGCAAAACAAGGCCACTGCAAGAAATATATAATAGTTGATGGGCATAAATCAATTTGAAAATTTGGGAATTTGAAAATTTGAAAATTTAAAAAATACAGAAATGCCGGGAGTTGCTTTTAGCTCTTTGCAGTTCTTCATTTTCAAATTATCAAATTTTCAAATTTTCAAATTATTTCTTTCATTCTTTCTTTCCGATCACAACGGCTCCTACCATGGCGCTCAGGAACAGGATGCTGCTTATTTCAAAAGGAACCACATAATCGCTGAACAGGGCCATGCCCAGGTTATGGATCAACCCGATATCACCCTGGTTGGTTTGGGCCAGTTGCTTGTGCAGGTCGGCCTCCTTGAGCGCGGCTACGAGCACCAGCAGCAGGGAACCTCCGGCAATCACCCCTGCTATCTTCAGCCATTTGTTTTTCTGCGGCTCGGTATCTGCATTGAGGTTCATCAGCATGATCACAAAAAGAAAAAGCACCATGATGGCGCCGGCATATACAATGAGGTTAACGATGGCAAGGAACTGGGCATTGAGGAGAATATAATGACCGGAGATGGTGAAGAACACGATGATCAGCCAGAGCACACTGTGCACGGGATTTTTGCTGACCACCACCATGATGGCGCCGAACAGCGCCAGGATACTTAAAAACCAGAACAAGAATTGTGTGGTGCCCATTAGTTATTAGTAATTTGAAAATTTGGGAATTTGAAAATTTGAAAATTTAAAAATACAGAAATGCCGGGAGTTGTTTTTAGCTCTTTGCAGTTCTTCATTTTCAAATTCACAAATTTTCAAATTTTCAAATTATTCATTTGTTTCCTCTTGCCTTTGCGTATTCTTCAGGTTGCGTTTTCGGATCAGGTATCAGCAGATCCTCTTTTCCATAGATGAAGGTTTTTCGGCTATAGCTGGCCGGTGCAAATGTTTCAGAGAGGTAAATGGCGTCCTTGGGACAGGCTTCTTCACAAAGTCCGCAGAAGATACAGCGCAGCATGTTGATCTCATATTTTGCCGCATATTTTTCCTCACGGTAAAGATGCTCTTCGCCAGGCAGTCGCTCGGCTGCTTCCATGGTGATGGCTTCTGCGGGACAGGCCACTGCACAAAGTCCGCAGGCCGTGCAGCGCTCCCTTCCTTCCTCATCGCGGTTCAATACGTGCAATCCCCTGAATACCGGACTGAAAGGCCTGGTCTGTTCGGGATAGTTTACCGTGGGCTTTTTCTTGAATATATGTCCGAACGTAATGGACATGCCTTTGGCAATAGCAGGAATATACATTTTTTCCCACACCGTCATGGGCTTGCGCTCCACTACCTTCATCCTGTTTGTTAATGCCTGCATGATATTTTACTTTATATGGTATGCCCGCTTCGCGTGCAAAATTATTTTTCCCGGGCCAACCTGCCAACTAAATCTCTGCATTTAAAAATGCCAGTGGTTTTGCTTCAGCAATACGATCAATCCCGTTACCAGCATGTTGACCAGTGCAAGCGGGATCAGTCCTTTCCATCCCAGGTTCATCAGTTGATCGTAGCGGAAGCGCGGGATCGTCCAGCGAACCCACATGAAAAAGAAAATGAAGATAACGATCTTGATGAACAGGCTCAGTCCCTGCAGTATGGCCAGCCAGTTCTGCCCGTGCTGCAGTCCGAATGATGCATCGTTCACGAAAGGAATATCGTATCCTCCCCAGAACAGCGTGGCCATGACGGCGCTGCTGATGAACATATTCACGTATTCGGCAAATAAATAAAATCCCAGCTTCATGGATGAATATTCCTGGTGGTAGCCGAAATTCAATTCGCTTTCCGCTTCGGAAAGGTCGAAAGGCGTGCGGTTGCATTCTGCAAATGCGCAGACCAGGAAGATGAGAAAGCCCAGCGGCTGGTACAATATATAATACCAGTGATCCTGCTGCTGCTCCACGATCGTTTTCATGCTCAGCGAACCCGTAAGCATCAGCAATGCGATCAGCGAAAGGCCCATGGCCAGCTCATAGGAAATGATCTGCGAAGCGCCGCGGATGGCTGCCAGCAAGGAGAATTTATTATTGGAAGCCCATCCTCCGATCATGATGCCGTAAACGCCCATGCTCACTACGCCGAATATATAGAGGATGCCGATATTGATATCTGCGATCTGCAACTGGATATTGCGGCCCCCGATCTCGATATAGCTGCTCCAGGGAACCACGGCGCTCGTCATCATGGCGGTAAGCATGGCCAGTCCGGGGCCCAGCACAAACAGGAAGGGGCTCGCCAAATTGGGAATGATCTCTTCCTTCATGAACAGCTTCAGCCCGTCGGCCATCGGTTGCAGAATGCCGAAAGGGCCTGCGCGGTTGGGCCCCCTACGGTCTTGTATAAACGCTGCTACCTTTCGTTCGGCATAAGTTTCATACATGGCCACTACCAGGCAGAGCGAAATAATAAGCGCGATCAGAACAGCTTTTTCAATAATCATAGCCCAGTCGATGGCCAATAAGGTCAGATGCATGGTTGAGTTTATTTAATGGTCTGAACCGGGATTTTAAACGATTTGACTGATTGACTGATGTTGACCTTATCAGGTGAATCAGCAAAATCGCCTGAAATCATGGTTCCGACTTAAAGTCCGTTGAATGCGCCGGCCCTTCGATCTGCGAGAGATCGATATCCGGCCTGTTCACTTCGCTTACACTGTGTATATCCATCAATAATTTCGGCTGGCGGCCGCCCATCACCTCGGGTAATATTTCCCTGGGCTTTTTGATTCCCAGATAATGGCCCTGCGATATTACTGAATGGCGGTTTATTTTCGTCGGCCCTTCAATCACCCAGTCTGCGGTCTTCTTTCTTTCAAACCGGCATTCATTGCAGATCCATTCCTGCACTTCGCCCCATTGATCCTTGCGGGCTGTTACGCGGAACACTTCATCGCCCCGGTACCAGAGCGTAACCTTGCCGCTGCAGTTGGGATGATTGCAGTCGCGATGCGCATCCACAGGCTTCAGGAACCAAACGCGGTTCTTGAAGCGGAAGGTGCGGTCGGTGAGCGCGCCTACCGGACAAACATCGATGATATTGCCGATAAAATCATTATCCAGCGATTTCTCGATATAAGTGGCGATCTCCGAATGATCTCCGCGATCCAGTACGCCATGCACACGCTTGTTGGTCAACTGGTCGGCAGTGTATACGCAACGATAGCACAAAATGCATCGCGTCATGTGCAACTGGATATAGGGGCCGAGGTCATGCTTTTCGAAAGTGCGGCGCCTGAATTCATAGCGGGTGGCTTCACGTCCGTGCTCATAGCTCAGATCCTGGAGCGAGCATTCGCCGGCCTGGTCGCAGATGTGACAATCGAGCGGATGGTTGATGAGTAAAAATTCCACCACTCCATTTCTTGCATCGATCACTTTTTCGCTGGTGATGTTCTTCACTACCATACCATCCATCACATTGGTGCGGCAACTGGCCACCAGCTTGGGCATTGGCCTGGGGTCTGCAGTGGAACCTGCAGCCACTTCCACCAGGCAGGTACGGCATTTTCCTCCGCTGCCTTTGAGCTTAGTGTAATAGCACATGGCAGGAGGCGCCACATCACCGCCGATCTTCCGGGCCGCATTCAGGATGGTGGTTCCCGGTTCTACCTCGATGGTGATATTGTCGATGGTGACTTTAAATAATTTTTTTTCTTCAGCCATATTTATTTTTTCCCGCGAAGCGGGATTTTATTTTATTGAATTAAGCTACCACTTCCAGCGGATCGGCATAATGCGCCAACCCGAAATTACGGCGCTGCGATTCCTCAGGGTTTAATACATGCCATTCAAACTCATCACGGAAATGCCTGATCGCAGCGGCAACAGGCCAGGCAGCAGCGTCGCCCAGGGGGCAGATGGTATTGCCTTCTATCTTGCGCTGGATATCCCAGAGCAGGTCGATATCGCTGATCTTGCCTTTCCCGTATTCGATGTTCTTCAATATTTTTTCCATCCAGCCGGTTCCTTCGCGGCAGGGCGAGCATTGCCCGCAGCTTTCATGACGGTAAAAGCGCGCCAACGTTAAAGTATGGCGAACCACGCACTGGTCTTCATCGAGCACGATGAAACCGCCCGAGCCCATCATCGATCCCTTCGCAAACCCGCCGTCGGAAAGACTTTCGTAGGTCATCATCCTCGTTTCTCCTTTGGCTGTTTTCAGCAGGAGGTTGGCGGGCAGTATGGGAACCGATGATCCGCCGGGGATGCATGCTTTCAATCTCTTTCCATTGGCGATGCCGCCGCAGTATTCATCGCTGTAGATGAATTCTTCAACGGAGATCGTCATATCTATTTCATAAACGCCGGGCTTGTTGATATTGCCGCAGGCGGAAATGAGTTTTGTTCCCGTCGATTTGCCGATACCGATCTTGGCATATTCTTCTCCGCCGATATTGATGATGGGCACAACGGCCGCCAGGGTTTCCACATTGTTCACCACCGTGGGCCTGTCCCAGGCTCCTTTTACTGCAGGGAACGGAGGCTTGATGCGCGGGTTACCGCGTTTGCCTTCCAGGCTTTCGAGCAATGCGGTCTCTTCGCCGCAGATATAGGCGCCGGCGCCGCGATGCACATAGATCTCGCAGTTAAAGCCGCTGCCCAGTATATTTTGTCCGAGCCATCCGTTCTGCTTTGCTTCCGCGATGGCCTGCTCCAGGATGTCCACGATCCAGGCATATTCTCCGCGTATATAGATGTACGTTATATTGCTGCCGAGGGCATAGGAGGAAACGATCAGTCCTTCGATGAGGAGATGGGGAATGAATTCCATCAGGTACCTGTCTTTGAAGGTGCCGGGCTCGCTTTCATCGGCATTGCATACCAGGTGGCGGGGAACGCCTTCCGGTTTGGCAATAAAGCTCCATTTCATGCCGGTAGGAAAGCCTGCGCCGCCGCGGCCGCGGAGACCGCTTTTCTTCACTTCCTCCGTCACCTGTTCCGGGCTCATCGTCTTCAGGGCCTTTTCCACGCTGGCATATCCGCCTTCGCGGCGATATACTTCATACGTTCGGATGCCGGGTATATGTGCTTTTTCCAGTAATAGTTTTCTTCCCATATTATAAAGCCCAAAGCGTTTAAAAATGTATTCAATTATTCACTGCCGCATTCTTCCTGCACTCCTCGATGAT
>CAYYZJ010000551.1:0-6399 GCA_964475615.1 uncultured Flavitalea sp.
CCCGGCTCCAAATTCCTGGTCGGCTATCCGATAATACCCTGGATAGGAATAATTGCCGTTGGCTATTGCCTGGGAACCTTGTATGCTCCCGGATATGATCGGGCGAAAAGAAAAAAAACGCTGATCGCGCTCGGGCTGGGAGCCGTTGCGCTTTTCATCATCCTCAGGCTGATCAATGTTTATGGCAATCCTTTCCCCTGGTCGACGCAAAAAAACGGATGGTTCACTGTTCTGTCTTTTTTAAACACCACAAAGTATCCGCCTTCGCTGATTTATGTATTGATGACCTTGGGGCCTGCCCTGCTCTTCCTGGCCTTTACGGAAAATGTATCGAATGCCGTTAGTGAAAAGCTGCTGGTGTTCGGAAGGGTGCCCATGTTTTTTTATATCCTGCACATTGCTTTCATACATGGACTTGCCGTTATTGCCGCCATGATGACCGGCTACAAGGCATCCGACATGATCATCAATGATTCCTGGGTCACCGCAGCTCCGCAATTGCATGGATATGGATTTAACCTCATCACGGTTTACCTGGTTTGGATAGCAGTAATCATCTGCCTCTATCCTTTCTGCCGCTGGTATGACCGTTATAAACGTGCGCATGCAGCGCAGCAACGCTGGCTGAGCTATATCTGAGGAGCAGGATGTTTATTTTCAAAAAGACAAACTCCCGACCAGGGAAAATTGCGCCTGGGTCCTTGCGGCTCCGGCATGGTTGCATAATGCATCATCTCACCGGAAAGCCTTTTCAGTTCGCCTGCTGTTTTCAGTTTTGAATACGATACCAGCCATTTCCACCCATGCTGCTGAAAAAAATCTTCGCCTTCTTCCGGCGCAAACTTGAATTCAACGCGGCCTTCTTTCAACGTAGGTTCCATTTCTTTTTTGGCCATCTCCAGCACGGCAGGCGATGACAAATCGAAAATCCAGCGGCGAAATTTGGGATGAGCGGCAAGATCGCCGGCAAGTTCGCCTGCTTCTGCTGCCGTCAGATAAATGATCAATCCTTCTGTAACGACCAGCGCTTTACGCGTATTTTTTTCCAATCGGTCGAATAACGTTTTTCTTGCCTGCCTATCGCTCAGGTCCAGTGGAATGCTTTGCAGTTGACAATGCGGTTTTTCTCCTGCAAGGACGGATTGCTTGTAATGGATCATCCCGGCAAAATCTACGTCTACCCATTGCAGTGAGGATGACAGGGCCATGCGGTAAGGCCTGGTGTCGAGACCGGCAGCGAGATTGATCACCATGTCCATTCCCGAATCAACCTCCTGTTGAATGAGCTTATCGAACAGAAAAGTGCGTGCCACAAAAGACCAGCTATTCTTTCTGCTGAATTCGATGGCATCGGCAATCTGCTCGCCTTTTTTGCCTGCGAGCCGGCGTGCAAAAGGATCATGAAAAACAGCATCGGGCCTTTCACTTTCTTCTGCCCTGAATACAGCCACCCAACGGGCCGTATCGGAAATATTCTGAACCAGGGGATCCATATATGAAGGTTTGAGAACAGTGCCGCAAAAACTGTACTAGGAAAATAATGAAGCGGATGTGAGATGCAGGCAACCACCGGCCCTTGTCCTGAGCCGCTTAAATATCATTTGCTCCTTAACAACACAATACCTGCACCGGATTTTTATTCTTCCAGTAAATTTATTACGATACAAAGGAAGTTTCACTCTTCACAAACTGGTTTTATGAAAACCCTTTTCCTGATCTGCTTATTGCTGAACAGCGGATCGACGGCGCACGATTCCATTCCTGAATTCATCGACCCTACAGGCACCTATATTTTAAAAGGCAAAGTGGTGAAGCACGAAATCGTAGGACATTCCGGCGAGATCAGGGTTAAACTGCTTAATGCCCGCAGCATTGCAATGTGCTTTTATATCAACAGCGGCTATCCTGATTATATATCCGGCTCTTTCATCGATACACTTCCATACCGGGATAACCAGGTGCGTTACCAGCCTGCGCATAGCGGCTGCATCATCCAGTTCTGCTTCGACCATAAGATGGCAGAGATCCAGCAATTGCTGACCGATCCGAGATCGGGTTGCGGGTTCAGCCCGGGTGTGATGATATCCGCATTTTTTAGAAAATCATCGAGCGAAAGACCAGTCATCCAGGATCTGTCGAAGCATGGAGATTAATGCGCTACGACAGGGAACTCGGAAATGCGCAATCGCGTGCAGCCATAAGGAATAAGCGTAATCGCCTCTTCCCGGCCGACCTCCAGTTGATAGGTAATGCTATACGGGATAGGCCCGGCCATATCGTTGTACAATTGCCAGGAAGGAATGAGCTTCGCTTTCGTTTTGATGAGAATGGGCGCATGATCGGGCGTCCATGGATAAACGGCAGGCTGCTCTTTCTTTTCAATGGTATAAGACTGATCCGGTTTGTTCGATGGAATCTTTATCAGTCCATAATTCCAGGCCGTTGTGGGATAAATTTCATGATAAGTATTTCCATAGTAAACCGGGTCTTTATCATTATTGATCTTTTTGATTTCCCCGCCGATCTTCAATGCATACACGATAGGCCCGCGTTCAATGGATACCGAATTCTCATACCAGGTATTGCTGAAAATATGCATGGGCAGGTTCAGCTCCACTACATCTCCCGATCTCCATTCGCGATCGATGATAATGATCTGGCCGCCTTTGTATTTTTGCCGGAGTACACCGTTGACGGTTACCGAAGCGCTATCGCACCATGCCGGTATGCGCAAATGAAGCGGAAAAGAAACCGGCTTTGCACGCTTCTCCATGCTGACCGCAAACCTGATGGCCTCAGAAAAAGGATAATCCGTTTCTTCCTTAATGTTTACAAGAGTGTTGCCGCCAACAAAAGCATTTACTTCACTCGGCGAATAGATGAGCGCGGCCAGCCCTCTGTCGGGAGTGGCATACCAAAGGCTTTGCGTGAATTTGGGCCAACCCTGATGCATATTCGAAGTGCAGCAGGGATAACCGGTAAGCAGTCCATAGCAAAGATCGGTGCCATGATGGTTGACATCGAAATTGCGGACATGGCGGCTGAGCATGACCTGATTGGCCTGTTGAAAATACTGGCGCTCCGTAAAATCTTCATCAACCTGCGCAGGCAGCGCATTGAACGCAATTTTTTCCAGGTGATCTGCATAGCTTACCTCACCGGTGATGGGAAGCATGCTTTCGAGCGTGAACATCATTTCCACAGCAGTGCAGAGCTCCGAACCCTGGGTAGGATTATTGCCGTGCAGCGATTCATCTCCCCCGAACATGCCGTTGGCAAACCCATCGTATTTGCGCAGGTCTGCAAATCCTTTAGCAATGGCATCGGAATATTTTTTTTCGGGATGTTGCTGATAATAAATGACAGGTTCTTTCATTCCCTGCGCAAGGTTTACACCGTGGATGCTTCCCATGGTAGAAAGCATATCGGTATTTAAAAAAGCATTGGTGAAATCAAAGGTCTGCTGGTGCAGCAGGTCTGCCAGCTCCAGCAGAAAAGCGTCGCCGGTGATGTTGTAGAGCCAGTAAACGACCATGAGGTTATCGCCGGCGCGGTAGCGGGCCCAGAAAGACCAGTGGTCGAGCGGTTTATCGGGAAGCGTTTTGAGCTGGTACCTGAAATAATTCGTCAGCATCTTAATGATACGCTGGTCGCCGGTGGCTTCATAATATTGCTTCAGCACTTTGAGCATAACGATCTTTGGCCACCAGTCGTGACTGTTATTGCGCTGCAGCCCCGGCTCATCGGGATAATCTTTGGACGGGCCGAAATATCCGTCGGGCTGCTGGCTGTTGATAGCCCATTCGATCCAGGGTTTTGTTTTGGCGATCAGGGCCGTGTCTCCGAGCAGGTATGCCAGCGGAAGCAGGCCATCGATCCAGTAAGGGCCGCGTTCCCATTGATCCCCATCTCCTCCAAGCCATCCGTTGCGGAGGCCCATCACCGATGGATAAAGCTGATCGAGATGGCCTGTTGCCCCGTTCTTCTGCCTGATCAGCATCTCCCTTAACCAGCCCTGCGGCCTGATGGCGCCCAAAGGCAATTCGATATACGGATTACTGCGAAGCGGTGCCCTGTTATTGAGGTAAGTTTTCGGTTTGGCCTGACCGTTAGTTTGCAAGGCAATTCCCAGGGCCAGCAAGGGAAGAATGAATTTAATTATCGTCATACGCCGTCTTTATAGCCACGGATTCGATCCTGGTGGGCAGCCATACCTGCATCTGGGCCTGCCCCCGGTTGGCCCAGGAAAAATAAGGGATGGCTGTGATGGGTTCTTTTTCCATTTTTATACCCGCACCGCCGGCATCCGGCCTGGCAACAGGCAATTCCGATCTGATCAGCACTACGCCGCCCAGTACATGCTTGTCGAAAACGGCCTGGAAAACGGCATCGTCGGGCACAATGAAGCTTTGGGTGTTATTGCCATTGTCGGGCTGCTCCACGCAATAGACCAGCGGCCCGCGCTGCAGCGCCACCCTGTTCCGGTCGGCTTCCACACTGTCGATGGCAACAACACGCCTTACCGGCATAGGCAGGTTCAGCGTGATCACATCTCCCTTTTTCCATTTATTGCTGATCACCGCATATCCGTTCTCTATTGAATAAGGCATTGCCTTGCCATTGAGTGAGAGGCTGATGCTGCTGTCTGTTTTATCGGCATAACGGTAAGTGCGGCCGGGAACGGGCAGGCCCTGCGCCCACCCCGGAATGCGTATGTGCAGCGCAAATGCCATGGAGGCGGTAGGCATTACCGTTAGTTTGATCAACCCGCTCCAGGGATAGCCGGTTTGCTGCAATAGCTGAATATGGCCTTTTTTCAATGCGATATCGGCATTGCTGCCCACGAACAGGTTCACCCAAATGCCGTTATCCGACGATGCATAAATATAATTGCCCAACGATTCAACCAGCCTGGCAATATTCGAGGGACAGCAGGCTGTTCCGAACCATTCGCTTCTTCCATAATGGCCGTTGGAAGCAAGGGGATTGCCGTAAAAGAAGCGGTCGCCGCTCAGGGAAAGTCCGTCGAGTGCGCCGTTATAGAGACTTCTTTCCAGCACATCGATATACTTCGCATCGCCGGTCAGCAGGTTCATGCGCTGGTTCCACAATACCATGCCTACCGAAGCGCAGGTTTCGCAATAGGCGTTGTGGTTGGGCAGATCGTAATCCGCGCTGAACCCTTCATTTCTGCCGGAAGAGCCGATGCCTCCGGTGATATACATATTCCGGTACACCACATCTTCCCAAACCTGCTTCATGGCATTCATATAGCCCGAATCGTTTTTGGCTGCGCCTACGTCGGCGGCGCCGGTGTACAGATACATGGCGCGAACGGCATGGCCTTCTATCTCTTTCTGATCGCGGACAGGAACATCGTCCTGGCAGTATTTGGGATCTTTCCATTGATCCCAGATAACGCCTTTTCCGTAACCATGCCCTCTTTGTTCGATATACCATTGGGCAAGATCGAGGTAACGTGTATTGCCTGTGGTCTTATATAATTTCACCAGGGCCAGTTCTATCTCTTCATGGCCCGATACCCAATGGCGGTTCTGCAGGCGGAACGTTGAATCGATATGATCGGCCAGGCGGATGGCTACATTGAGCAGCTTGCGTTTGCCGGTGGTGTTGTAATAGGCAACGGCAGCTTCGATGAGATGGCCGGCGCAATAGTCTTCGTGCTTTTCCATATCTGTCCAGCGTTTGTCCAGGCCATTGAGTGTATAGTAAGTATTGAGATAGCCGTCGGGCAGTTGTGCGGCAGCGATCTTGTCGATCCATTCATCGGCTTTTTGCTCCAGCTCTTTGTTCGGGTGATTCTTCAGTGAATAAGCAATGGCTTCCAGGGCTTTGTATACATCGGAATCGTCGAAATAAATTCCTTCATGCTTCTCTCCTTTTTTCCTGGCCACTTTTTCGAAATTCCTGATACGCGGCGTTTTGATCTCCGTCTGGTAGATGCAGACCGGTATTGTTACCTCACTCACTTTTTCGATGCGCGGCGACCAGAATGAATCCCTGATCTGAACCTGCGAAAAGCCAACGGATTCTATCTTAGTAAAGCCGGACTGTGCCTGTGTTACCTGAGAGACGAGCAATATAACGGCGCCGCCTATCCATTTTTTGAACATGATGCAATCGTTTGCATTTCAAATATAGAAAATAGTTTTTAAATCAATTTTTTGTACCTTTTCTCCTTAACCCAAAATTGCTGATATGAAAAAGCTAATCATCGGCTCCATTGTCGGGGGCATTATCATTTTTATCTGGCAAACCCTTTCCTGGACTGTACTCAACCTGCATCATGCCAGCCAGGAGTACACGTCCAAACAGGACACCATCATGGCCTTTTTGAACTCACAGTTTTCGGAAGACGGCGCTTACCTGATGCCGAAT
>CAYYZJ010000552.1:0-1751 GCA_964475615.1 uncultured Flavitalea sp.
CAGCGGCAAGTGCCGGGGGAAAGAAATGGAAAGTGTTTTGCCCGTCATGATATTGAATGCCGGAAGCAGAAGCAGGGTAATGCCGCAGGCAAATACAAATGCGATCAGGCTCATCATTACCGATTCGCCAAGGAACTGGCCGATCAGGAATCTTTTTTCAGCACCCAACACTTTGCGTACGCCCACTTCAGCCGAGCGTTTGGACGATCTTGCCGTTGCCAGGTTCATGAAATTGATGCAGGCGATGAGTAAGGTGAAAACAGCAACAGAAGCAAGGATATAAAGATAGGTCTTGCTTCCTGCGGGAGTAAGATTATGCGTAATATCCGAGCGCAGATGAATTCCTTTTACCGGTACAACCAACTGCCGCTTCTCGAATCCGATCGCTTTCAGATCCTTGCCGGCATGCTTGTCGATAAAAGCGGGAAATTTTGCCTGCAGCTTTTCCGGATCGCTTCCCGGTTTGAGTTGCACATAGGTGGTAAATAGATTGTTGGTGGCAAAATCATTGGCCTGTTGTTTAATAAAGTCTTCAATATCGCCTCCGGTCATCGACATGAAAAACTTGCCCTGGATATGGGAAGGCATATTGATGGAACGGAACACGCCGGTTACTTTGAAATTATGATCGCCATTGGTAGCTCCGCTGATATGGATCACTTTATTCAGTGCGGGCTGATTGCCGAACAGCTTGCGCGCGATTTCTTCCGAAAGCACTACTGTCAACGGCTCTTTTAATGCAGTAGCCGCATCGCCTTCGATAAAATGATAAGTGAACATACGGAAAAAAGAGGCGTCGGCAAGCATGCCGTTGGTTTCAAAGAAAGATACCAGCGGCGCTCCCGGTATATTGTATTGAACAAGTGTTTTATCTTCAAACAGCAATGGCATAACCCTGGCGGATTCCTCAATTTCAGGGAATTCCCGTTTTACCGCTTCGGCTATAGGCGCTGAAGTGGAAGACCAGGTTTCCGCCTTATTGTTCAAGATGAATGTTGTCGGAATCTGGTAAAGATTATCGATGTTCTTATGATAGGCATCATAGCTCAGCTCATTGCTGAGGTAAAGGCCGATGAGCATGCAGCAGGCCAGTCCGGCCGAAAGGCCGAAAATATTGATGAAGGAAAAGATTTTGCTCTTCATCATATTTCTCCAGGCGATCTTGAAGTAATTTTTAAGCATGTAAGATGTAAGATTTAATATTTAAGATTTCCTGCTCACTATTCACTCCATCCGCACATTAGCCATCCGCACATTTGCATTATTCTGTTTTCAGGCTCTTCGCCGGATTGGCCATGGCCGCTTTCACTGCCTTGATGCCTACTGTGATCAAGGCGATGCCGAATGTGATGAGGGCTGCCAGCACAAAGATCCACCAGCTCAGTGCCGTGCGGTAGGCAAAATTCTGCAGCCAGTTATTCATTACATAATAACCGATGGGAATGGCGATGGCCGTTGCAATGAGCACGGGCTTCAGCAGGTCTTTGGTCAGCAGCAGCACTACATTTTCGATGGATGAGCCAAGCACTTTTCTCACCCCGATCTCACGGGTACGCTTAGCCGCAGTAAAAGAGGCCAGTCCGAACAGCCCCAGGCAGGCAATGAATATGGCCAGCCCGGAGAATATGCTGAGTATGGTTTGCTGGCGGAGGTCTTTTTTGTAAAGCTTATCGAATTTCTGGTCGAGGAAACTGTATTCGAAAGGATATACCGGAGCCACTTTGCTGTATTCGGTTTTTATCGTGGCCAGT
>CAYYZJ010000553.1:0-3088 GCA_964475615.1 uncultured Flavitalea sp.
TGGCGCTATCTGATGTAAATCTCACTTTCCAGTTCACTTCGGGAATGGAATATACGGTTGGAGTGGATGCAAAGCCGGAAGCCTGATTTCCCTGCTTTTGCTTTTCCTGCACCCATCGAACCAGGTTGCCGTATACCGGGAGCGGACTGCGTTCAACCATATAATCATCGTTATAATCATCCCATGCCCAGCCTGCACCCAGGGCCTCTTCCTTCCAGTTGGGCTGTGCGATATAAATGTTTTTCTTATTCTTTTTCAGAAAATCGATCACAGGCTGACTGGCATAATCGGGATGCAGCAGGCTGGGATCTCCTGTGGGCAGGATGAGGATATCATTATCGCGCTCGATATAACGGATACCAATAAGCGAATCGCCGAGGTATTTCAGTCCGGCATAAAGGGAAAACAGTTTGGTATTGCTGGCAGGAGTGAAATATTTATCGCCCTGGTAATCGTACAGGTATTTGCTTTGTGCCGGATCATAAATACTAATGCCAAGATGGGCATGATTGATGGCTTCATTGCCGAACAGGTCTTTTTTTGCCAATGAACCGATCTGCTTCTGTACGCTGCAGGAGAAGAGGAGAATGCAGGATGCGAGATACGGGATGCGGGATGCGATGATGCGGGATGTGGGATATGCGCCTTTGAACATCAAATAAAAATTATTAAATATTAAATATTACATTCATTAGGTTCTTTCCTGTGCTCTAAGCCACCTTTCCGGAATTTCATTGCTGCTGGCCTGCAGGTAATCATTATAGGAGCAGGCAATATATTTTTTATCGGGCAACTGCATCCACCAGCGGCGGGTTTTTTTGCTCTGCAGAAAAGTGGTCTGCACTTCGGCGAAAGCAGTATGGTATTCTATGAATGCATCCTTGTCGTGCAGGGCGGCTTCCCGCTTGCCCTTGCTTTTTCCATCCAGCAGGTACCAGAGCATCTGGGCGATCTGCCTGGCAGTGAGATTATCCCTGTCTTTTTCAGGAGTATAGCCGTAAATGCCTATGGTGTTCAGGTTGGGGCTCAGTCCGGCATAACGGACAAGCGTACACGCTTCTTCGCCGGTAAGGCCGTTGGGAGAAACCGAAACGGCAGGCGCATAAGCATGAGCGATAGCGGAGATGTCGAAGCTGAACAGGTTGGAATTGCGGATCACCGGCTCCATCTCTTCAATATTCTCCTTTACATTGCCCACGCGGAAACAGTCGAAGCGCAGCTTGTCCATCGTTTCCAGCATATTGGGATGCACATAGTAGCTCTGGAATGCGATATGATTGTAATGCCGGATATAATTGGGCTCGTCGGTAAGCATCTCCATCAGGAAATTATCGCTGCGGTGCAGGGAATCGATATTGAGGTCTATCAGTGCATCCACGCAGGCCACCTCGATCACTTTTTTCCGGTTCACATAAGCATAGTACTGGGGCAGGGTAAGATCGTGCGAACCCCCGAGTATGACCACCGTTTTGCCGATGCCGATGAGCTCGCTCACCACTGTTTTAAGGGCAGCATAGGTGTCGGCCAGCGAAGCGCCGTTCCTGATGTTTCCCACATCCGCCAGCTTCACATCGGTATGCCAGTAAAACAGGCGGTACCATTGTTCGCGGATGGCATCGGGCGCATTGTAATTGTGCTTGCCTTTCCGGGCCCCTCTTTCCTCCCTGCAGCCTACAATAATGATGTCGGATTGAAGCAGGTCGGGAAATTCTTCATCATAAACGGCGATCTGTTTGCCGATCTGCCCGTCCTTAAATCCTTCGTCGCCCGACAATTCCTGCAGATTGATGGGATCAAGAAAATCGACGATATGCAGGTTGTACAGCATGCCTGTTCATTTGCAAACAAAGATAAGTCTGAACCGGGATTTTAAGCGATTAAACTGATTGGGGTGATGCAACAAAATCAGATGAATTAGGAAAATCATCTGAACCGGGATTTTAAGAGATTTGGCTGATTGGGCCGATGCAATAAAATCAGATGAATCAGAAAAATCGTTTAAAATCCTGGTTTATCTTTGCCGCATGGAGCAACTGATACAACAGATCGAAGCCTATAAGCGGGAGATTGAATCCATAGTGCCCAACGGCCCCGATTCGCTCGAAGCCTATCGCATCCGTTTCCTCGGCAGCAAGGGGATCGTGAAGCATTTGTTCGCTGAAATGAAAAATGTGCCTGCCGATAAGAAAAAAGAGTTCGGCCAGATCCTGAATGAATTTAAACAGTTTGCCGAATCCAGATACGAATCGTGGAAAGCCGGAACAACAGCCGGCCATCAGCCCTCGGCCGCCGATCAGGACTTAACGCTTCCCGGCGATCCCATGCCTTTGGGAACGCGCCATCCTATCAGCCTGGTCAGGAACAGGATCGTTCATATTTTCGGCCGGCTGGGTTTTTCTGTTGCAGAAGGCCCGGAGATCGAAGACGACTGGCATAATTTCACGGCATTGAACCTTCCGGAAGACCATCCTGCGCGCGATATGCAGGATACGTTTTATATTCACCGCAATCCCGACTGGCTGCTGCGCACACATACCAGCAGCGTACAGGCGAGGGTGATGGAAAAACAAAAGCCGCCGATCCGGATCATTTGTCCGGGCCGCGTATACCGCAATGAAACGATCAGCGCAAGGGCGCATTGCTTTTTTCATCAAACCGAAGGGTTGTATATCGATGAAAATGTTTCTTTCGCCGATCTCAAACAAACGCTTTATTTTTTTGTGCAGGAAATGTTCGGCAGGGAGGTGAAGGTTCGTTTCCGGCCTTCCTATTTTCCCTTCACCGAACCCAGTGCGGAAATGGATATCACCTGCCTCATCTGCGGGGGCACCGGCTGCAATGTATGCAAGCATACCGGATGGGTGGAGATCCTGGGCAGCGGTATGGTGCATCCCCGCATGCTGGAAAATTTCGGGATCGACAGCAACCGGTATTCCGGATTTGCTTTCGGCATGGGCATCGAGCGCGTTTGCCAGCTTAAATACCGGGTCAACGACCTGCGGCTGTATTCACAGAATGACCTGCGGTTCCTGAAACAATTCACCGATACTGTTTAGCTGCGTTCATCACAATCAGATCATCATGTCCC
>CAYYZJ010000554.1:0-2052 GCA_964475615.1 uncultured Flavitalea sp.
TTGCCCTGCCGCAATTCCAGAATTCTTATGGTCAGGGCGTTGGCGGCGTTATCGGCGATTCAATAGGGGCAAGCTGGGGCGCCAAGATGACCGGGCAGTCATATACGAACTATAAGGGACAGGCAGATTCTTATTCCCCACAACCCGATAATGTAAAGGATTTTTTCAGAACGGGCATTGGGCTCAATAACTCTATTTCTTTTGCAACAGGCTCGTCCAATGCACAGACCTATGTGTCTTATACCAATAATTATATTCAGGGCATTGTTCCTAAGAACGATCTGAACCGGCATACCATCACGGTACGCGAAACGAATCAATTCGGCAAGAAGATATCCACCGATGCGAAAGTGACCTATATATCGCAGTCAATTAAGAACAAGCCCCGCACCGGTGAAGAGAATTCCCCGGTGATCGATATCTATCAATCTCCCCGCAATATCAGCAATGCCATGATCAAAGACGCCGAAGTGATCGACAACCTGGGTGTTCCCAATCCCACCTTCTGGCCTTCCACGAACAGCGGCATATACATGAATCCTTACTGGATGATCAACCGTACTACGCTGAATGAAACAAGGGACCGCATCATGGGGTTTGCATCCGTTAAATGGCAGATCACTCCCTGGCTGAGTGTGAAAGGAGATGCCAATCTGGATAAGTCCTTCGACCGCCTGGAGACCATCTATTCTCAAGGCACTATTCTCTGGGCAACACAGGGTGGCGGATATTATGCCAAGACCAATATCGTCAACACGCAAAAATGGTTCGACGGTATTATCGAAGGAGCCAACAACATTACGCCCGACCTGAAAATAAATTATCATGCAGGCGCCATCTACCAGGATATCGTTGATGACTATACATATAATACGGCTGATGGGCTCAACGTCACCAATAAGTTCAGCATCAACTATGCTACCAATCCCGCTATGAGCTCCACTTTTACGGAAACGCAGATCCATAGCGTATTTGGTCAGGCGACACTTTCCTGGAAGGATGCCATTTTCCTGGACGGAAGCTATCGCAACGACTGGGATTCGCGCCTGCCTTCGCCTTATACTTATCATTATCCTTCTGTTGGTGCTTCAGCATTGCTTTCCAGCTTGCTTGAACTGCCGAAAGCGATCTCCTTTTTGAAGGCCAGCATCAACTGGGCATCGGTAGGTAATGGCGGCAAGCCTCAAGTGCTCTACAGTACCTATAATTATAGCCAGGGTTCTGGCAATGGATTTATTTCCCGCAGCGCCACCTATGCCATTCCCAACCTGAAGCCGGAAATTGTGCGCAGCATCGAATTCGGGATCGATATGAAATTTATCAATGACCGGTATGGCATATCTGCTACTTACTACAACAGCCATTCGCGCAACCAGCTTCTTACGATCGCATTGCCGGTTGCCACCGGTTACAGTACCAAATACATTAATGCAGGCGATATCCGCAATCATGGAGTGGAACTGATCCTCACGGCTAATCCTGTAAAATCCCGCGACCTGAGCTGGGATGTTGCCGTCAATTTCTCATTCAACCGGAACAAGGTGGTCAGCCTGGATCCTAATCTCAAGATTACGCCGCTTAGCTCCGGAGGGTTCGGCCGTTCTGCAACTCCTATTGTGCAGGAAGGAGGTTCGTATGGCGATCTTGTTGCATTCAAATGGCAAAGAGACGCATCGGGCCATTTTATTGTGGATAGCTCAGGTAAGCCCGTACCGACCGGCGAACAGGAATATATCGGCAATTTCAATCCCAGGTACATCGTGGGCATGACCAATACGTTCACTTATAAAAGATTTAACCTGCGCTTCCTGATCGACGGACGCATCGGCGGCATCATCGTATCCGGTACTGAAATGAACCTCGCATTCAGCGGCATCACCAAGGCCACCGAAAAATACCGCGAAGGCGGATGGGTGCTCGGCGGTGTGGACGCCGGCGGCCATACGGTAGACAAAGCGATCAATGCGCAGACCTTTTGGCAAGTGGCCAGCTATCAGCGCTATGGCAACGCAGAGTTTTTTGCCTACAACGCCACCAACATCCGGTTAAGGG
>CAYYZJ010000555.1:0-7048 GCA_964475615.1 uncultured Flavitalea sp.
AAGCATCGAAAGATCCGAATTCCGCATTGATCGATTCGGACAGCTTGCCTTTGGGTGTTCCCCCTGTTTTTGGCGCCAGGGTTTCCCAGAAAAAACTATGATTCCAGTGGCCTCCGCCGTTATTGCGAACAGCAGTACTGATAGTGCCTGCCTGTTTCACCAGCTCTTCCAGCGATTTGTTTTCATGAGGAGTGCCCGCTATTGCTTTATTCAGATTGTCAACATAGGCCTGATGGTGTTTACCGTGATGAATCTGCATTGTCAAACTGTCGATATGCGGCTCCAGTGCATCGGGTGCATAGGGCAACGCAGGTAATGTGAATGCCATAACTGTTGTTTTTAATGTTGATGAATCAGATGGTTTAATGGGATAACAAATGTACAGATCAAAGATTGATTACTCAAAACTAATGCCGCCGTAGCAACGACAAATGAGCGGATGATTTGAAAGAATAAAAATAATTCCGCTCATCCGGGAAAAATTTCTACAATAAATAAAATCAGACAATCATTTTATAGTAACTTTCTGGTCTGCCGGAGATATTATTTTTATATGAATTTGCTATTAAAGCCTTAGATAACGATCATGAATCATTCTTCTTCCCATTCCCGACGCAGGTTCATCAATAACATGACCAAAGCCGCGCTGGCCGGTTCTCTTGCCCCGCAGATCAGCAGGGCGGCGCATAAAGAGGAATTGCTTTCCCGCAATAGGTCCTATTCTGCCAACGACCAGGTGCAGGTTGCCCTGATCGGCGCAGGAGGCATGGGCAATGCCGACACCGATACCTGCATCACGGTTCCCGGAGTGAAGGTCATCGCCGCCTGTGATCTCTATGACGGCAGGCTGGAAAAAGCAAAAGCAAAATACGGGCAGGATATTTTTGTTACCCGCGATTATAGGGAAATCCTTTCTCGCAAAGACATCGACGCCGTGATCATCGCCACTCCCGATCACTGGCATAAGGATATTTCGATAGCAGCCATGAACAGCGGCAAGGCCGTGTATTGCGAAAAGCCCATGGTGCACGACATCACCGAAGGGCCTGCTGTAATAGAAGCGCAGCATAATAACAAGTCCGTTTTCCAGGTAGGCAGCCAGGGCATGAGCTCACTGGGAAATGAAAAAGCCAAACAGCTTTATGAATCCGGGGCCATCGGCCAGTTGAATTATGCAGAAGGATTCTGGGCAAGAAATTCTCCGGGCGGCGCCTGGCAATACGAGATTCCGGCAGATGCTTCAGAGAAAACGGTGGACTGGAAAACTTTCTTGAAAAATACTCCCAACCGTCCCTTCGATCCCAAACGCTTCTTCCGCTGGCGTTGCTATCGGGATTATGGAACCGGCGTATCGGGCGATCTTTTCGTTCATCTTTTTTCGAGCCTGCATTTTATCGTCAGCTCCATGGGGCCTAACAAGATCATGGCCACCGGCGGATTGAGATACTGGAAAGACGGCCGCGAAGTGCCCGATGTGCTGCTGGGCATGTTCGATTATCCGCAAACAGACAAGCATCCTGCATTCAATTTATCGCTGCGGGTTAATTTTGCCGACGGCACGGCCGACAGCACTTACCTGAGATTGGTGGGCAACGAAGGATCTATGATCGTGGAGTGGGACAAGGTAACGCTCACCAAAAACAAATCCTATCCTCCCGATGGCGAAAGCACCGATATGCTCAAAAATAAACCCGATCCTTATGCGTACAAACGCAAACAGATGAGAGAGCCCGATGCCATCGTGTTTAAAGCGGAGGAAGGATACAAGGGCGCTCATTTCGACCATCATTACAACTGGATCCATGCCATCCGCAATTCGGGACAGATAACGGAGAATGCCTTGTTCGGATACCGGGCCGCTGCACCGGCATTGCTTTGCAACGACAGCTATTTCCAGGAAAAGCCGATCCGCTGGGATCCGGTGACATTGAAACTGATCAGCTAAAACATTTACTCATGCATAAGAAAACAACAACGATTGCACTCGTGGCTGCAGTCATCGTACTGGCTTCTTTTTTACCCCATGAAAAAAAACCGGTTTCCCAGGCAACGGACAATACCCTTACTGCTGCCGAGAAAAAAAGCGGTTGGGCATTACTGTTCGACGGAAAGGCAACAGACCAATGGCGCACCTATCAAAACCTCCCCGACGACAGTTGGGAAGTGGTGAACGGCGAGCTGCATTGCAAACAGGAAGGCGTTCAGCATCGCGCCGACCTGGTTACCAAAGCGGAATATGCCAGCTTTGAACTGCAGGTCGACTGGAAAGTGGCCAAGGGAGCCAACAGCGGCATTCTCTATCATGTGCTGGAAACAAAACATTCCTCTTATGAAACCGGCCCCGAGTACCAGTTGATCGATGATCTCGGCTATCCTGAAAAGCTGGAAGACTGGCAGAAAAGCGGCGCCGATTATGCCATGCATCCGCCCCTGAAAATAGCCTCGAAACCTGCAGGCGAATACAACCATACCCGGCTTGTGGTGAACGGCGCTCATGTCCAGCACTGGCTGAACGGCATAAAAGTGGCCGATTTCATGGCCTGGACGCCTGAATGGGAGAAGCTGAAAAAAACGGGCAAATGGAAAGACTATCCCGATTACGGCAATGCGAAATCAGGCTATATTGCCCTGCAGGATCATGGAGGAGGGATATGGTTCAAGAATATCAAGATCAAAAAACTCTGACTTAGATAACAAGGCGCCTGAATTTTCCAGGCGCCTTTGATTATACCCGCACATAAATTTTTCTTTTATCGAGATAATATCCTACCAGCCAGCATACCAGCATCCAGCTTATAGCAAAAAGCAATGAACCGAAATACAGGCCGGCATGCTTAAAGATATTTTCATAAAGCCAGTTGTACACCGGCATCTTTCCTGCATGAAAGGTATAGAGTAAAGTAACGCCCAGCTCGGATACAAGATAAACGAACAAAGGATTTTTTCCCAGCACCGTGAAGAAGTAAGTCCATTTTGTTTTACCGAGAAATTCCACCACATAAATAACAGCCGAAAGGATCACACAGTCAAGGCCGACCGTATAGCATACAAAAGAGCTTGTCCATAATTTTTTATTGATGGGAAAAACGAGATCCCAGAAATAGGCAACAGTAATGAATGCAAAACCGGCGAGCAGCAGCCTGGCGAGCCCTTCGTATGTTTTCCCTCTCCGCTGAATGAATTTTCCGACCATAAAGCCGCAGATCACATTGACGACAGATGGCAATGTGCTCAGCCATCCTTCAGGGTCAAAGGCAATGCCTTCGCCATGATACATGTGGTTTTCCCCCATCAGCCATTTGTCTATTTTATATCCAATATTGCCGGTCATGCTCAGCGGGTCGGCAGGATCGCCGAACTGCATCATCACGAACCAGTATCCTAAGAGTATCAGCCCCGCAATGAATATCACGGTTTTAGGTTTCAGGTAATAGATCAGCAGGGAAGCGATGCAATAAGCCAGTGCGATCCGCTGCAATACGCCGAGAATGCGCGTATGCGAGATGGGAAAGAATTGAACATGGCCGTTGCTGATCTCGAAGAACGGGAACCAGTACATCAGATATCCGCACAAAAAAATAATGATCGTCCGCCTGAAGATCTTGCCGAGCACCTGCGATTGGGAAAGGGTTGTCCATTTTGTCATTACAAAGCTCATGGCATTTCCTACTGCAAACAGAAAAGAAGGGAATACCAGATCGGTGGGTGTGAAGCCATGCCATTTGGCATGCTCCAGCGGTGAATAGGCATATTGCCCGCTGCCCGGCGAATTGACGATGATCATAAAACAGATCGTCATTCCCCGGAAAACATCCAGAGCCAGGAACCGTTGATTGGAAGAAGCCATGTGCGTTAGTTTAGGATTGATAGAATAAAGAAACCTGAATATCGGAAACTTATATCAATCGTCCAATCAGAATCGGCGGATTATATTGATAATGATGGTCAATAGCAGGCTGAACAGAATGGTAGTGGTGATGGGAAAATAGAAGCGGAAATTTTCCTTTTCTATCCGGATATCTCCGGGCAGGCGGCCGATCCAGTGCAGCTTGTCATGAAAAAAATAGATCAGCAGTCCCACCACAACAATGGTAACGCCGATCAGTATAATGTATTTGCCTGTTTCCGGATTCAAGGTATATTTATAAATTCACTTCAAATTTACAGTATGCGAAAGAAATGGCTGCTTGGGATCCCGGTAGCGCTGATCCTGGTTTATCTGGCTGGCCCCGATCCCGCTACTCCCAAATACGAAAAGCAAATGCCTGCAGTGCCTGCCGATGCAGCGTCGCTGGAAGCTTATATCAAAAATAATGAAGCGCAGCACAAGCTCAAGCCCGACAATGAGGCGCGGATCGTATGGGCCAATGATTCGCTGAAGCAAAAAACGGAATGGGCTATCGTTTACCTGCATGGCTTTTCCGCTTCGCAGGCCGAAGGCGATCCGGTGCATAGGGATATTGCCAAAAAATTCGGGTGCAATCTCTACCTGTCAAGGCTAGCCGAACATGGCATCGATACCACGGAGCAGCTCATCCGGCTCACTCCCGATAATTACTGGGAATCGTCCAAGCAGGCGCTGGCCATCGGCCGGCAACTGGGAAAAAAAGTGATCCTTATGGGCACATCAACAGGAGGAACGCTGGCCCTGCTGCTGGCAGCCGATTATCCCGATGCTGTGCAGGCATTGGTGCTGCTTTCTCCCAATATTGCCATCAACGATCCCAATGCCTGGATCCTCAACGATCACTGGGGATTGCAGATCGCACGCATGGTGAAGCGCGACAACTATATTGTTTCCGATGATAAAAGGCCCATCTATAGTCAATACTGGAACAGGCCTTACCGCCTCGAAGCAGCCGTTGCATTGGAAGAGCTGCTGGAGACCACGATGAATAAAAAAACTTATGAAAAAGTAAAACAGCCCGTTCAGCTTTTATATTATTACAAGGATGAGGTTCACCAGGATAGCGTAGTAAAAGTTCCCGCCATGCTCGAGATGTTCGATGAGCTGGGCACTCCGCCTGACCTCAAACGCAAGCAGGCCATGCCCAATGCCGGCAATCATGTAATGGGTTCCTATATCAAATCGCACGATGTGGAAGGCGTGGAAAGGGAAGTATCAAAGTTCATGACGGAAGTGCTGCACCTAAAGCCTGAGCAGGATCGTTAATCGATTGTTATTTAGCAGCCGATCACATAAATTAGTTGCCTTTGAAACTGTTTCATTTCCTGAATAATTTGTCTTTTTTGTAATTTTCCACTGGAATTATAAAAAGACGAGCCATGTTCCGTTCTAAAATAGCTGGGATCGGTATGTATATACCCGAAAATGTTGTAACCAACGATGATCTTGCCAAACTGATGGATACTTCCGACGAATGGATCCAGGAAAGAACCGGTATAAAAGAGCGCCATTTCGCAAGGCGCTACGAAGATACCACCACTACTATGGGCGTGGAAGCCGCCAGGATCGCCATCCAGCGCGCGGGCATCACTCCGCAGGATATTGACCTCATCATTTTTGCAACGCTTAGCCCCGATTATTTTTTTCCCGGCTGCGGCGTATTGCTGCAACGCATGCTGAAGATGAGGGAAGTGGGCGCGCTCGATATCCGCAATCAATGCAGCGGCTTCGTATACGGCATTTCAGTGGCCGACCAGTTCATCAGAACGGGCATGTATAAAAATATTCTGCTGGTGGGTTCCGAAACCCATTCCTATGCACTCGATTTCAGCACACGCGGCCGCAACCTGAGTGTTATTTTCGGCGATGGGGCAGGCGCCGTGGTGTTGCAACCCACCACAAAAGAAAACCAGGGTATCCTGAGCACACACCTGCATAGCGATGGAAGCGACGCGGAGATCCTGTCCATGATGAACCCCGGTTTTCATGCCGGGCGTTTTATAAAAGAGAAAAGGCCGGCAACACCGGTAAAGCCTTATGGAGGATTGTTCATTACCGAAGAGCTTGTTGAAAAAGAGGATCTCTATCCTTATATGGACGGGCCTGCCGTGTTCAAAAAAGCAGTGATCAAATTGCCGGAGGTGATCAGGGAAGCGCTTGCCGACAATGGTTTTGCTCCGTCCGATATCAGCCTGCTCATTCCGCACCAGGCCAATCTTCGCATCAGTCAATATATTCAGCAAAAAATGGAATTGCGCAACGACCAGGTGTACAATAATATTCAGAAATACGGCAATACCACTGCTGCTTCTGTTCCCATTGCCCTTTGCGAAGCATGGGAAGAAGGCCGGATAAAAGAAGGCGACCTGGTTTGCCTGGCCGCTTTCGGAAGCGGTTTTAGCTGGGCAAGCGCCTTATTGAAGTGGTAAGGGAATTAATCTGATATTTGGACAGGAATAGCAGGGCAATGCCAAGAAAAATCATTTACCTTATCAACCCCATCTCCGGCACGGAAAAAAAATCGTCGTTGAAACAATTGCTGGCGCGAAAAACATCGGAACGGAATATCTATTTCGAGATACTGCCTACCGATCCGCTCGGCCGCTACGATTCACTGATAAAAAAAATCAATAAGGAGAATATTACCGACGTGGTGATCTGCGGAGGCGACGGAACGGTCAACACCATCGTAGCTGCATTGCAGGGAATAAAAGTGAACATCGGCATTATTCCCATGGGATCGGGGAATGGACTGGCTTTTACCGCAAAGATTCCCAGGCAGCCTTCGCGGGCGCTCGATATTATTTTCAGGGGAAACTCTTCTCTCGTCGATGCTTTCTATATCAACGACCGTTTTTCCTGCATGCTTTGCGGCATCGGCTTCGATGCGCTGGTGGCTCATGAGTTTGCCAAGCAGAAAAGAAGGGGATTGCAGACCTATATTAAAACAGGGGCCATTCATTTTTTCAAAGCAAGGCCTTATCCTTTCGAGATCGAATTGAAGCATAGCTCATTTTACACAGAAGCTTTTTTTATCAGCATCGCCAACAGTAACCAGTTCGGGAACAATGTTACCATTGCGCCCCAGGCCAGCCTGAACGATGGTATGCTGGACGTCGTGATCGTACAGAAAATGCACAA
>CAYYZJ010000556.1:0-5998 GCA_964475615.1 uncultured Flavitalea sp.
TGCCATACCCACCGGCCGGTTTCGTTCTCCTGTAAACCCATGCCAAGTCCCCACCAGATATGCTTATTTGCGTCGGTAACCCTGTGCGTGAACCAGATACCGGCCGATTGCTTTTCAAACATCATCCGGTGTGTTTTGCGCTTTAATCCTGTACCGGACATCAGCGCCCGCAGAAAGATGGCATAATCATGTGCGCAAGTCAACAGGCTGGCGGCAGCCTTTTGGTTTTTATGCCCGTTCACGGCATCCGGACTATTCCCGAAGGCAGCCAGCGTATCAAATTGATCAGTCCAGGCATAGCTCGAACTGGTCATGCCCAGTGGAGTAAATACTTCTTGTTGCGCAATTTCATTCAATGATTTGTTCGTCAGCTTTTCAACCACGCGCTGCAGGTATTGAAATCCCTCGCCCGAATAGGAAAATGTGCTGTCGGGTGTAAAAATGAGTTTGGCAAACTGGTCATCGCCCCAATTAGGCAGCCCTGTAGTATGCCGCAATACCATTCTTGCCGTTATTTTTTCATACCTCGGGTCGGCGGGGTCGAACCGTTCATAAGCGCCTACATACCGTATCAGCGGGGTATCAAGGCTGATGATATTCCTGTCGTATAAGCGCAATACTGCGTAGGCAAAAACGCATTTGCTCAGCGAGGCAGCTTCAAATATGGTATTTGCAGTCACTTTTTTATCCGATCCTTTGCCGGTCGTCCCGATATTGAAGCTTTCCTCTTTGTTGCCTTTGATGCAAATCAGTTGTATGCCGGGTATGCCGTATTGCTTAGTTAACTCCTGTAGTTGTTGTTCCTGGGCGAACAGTGGGTAGAAATATAATAAAAGGGCGACAATAAGGATCGACTTTTTCATATGATGACGCATAATTTACCCGCATCCCCTCTCACCTCAACCTGTCTAAACTCTTCACCAGTTTTTCATCCCTGTTGATTCCCCTTGCAGCCAGGATGAGAAATACAGGAATGGCAATGGCCAATAAAGCAGTGAGATCGTAATTGCCTTCAACAAACTTCCTGGCTTGACGATAATACAAAAACAGGTTAACCAAGGAAACCAGTATCGCCACCAGCACGATCCTCAGTTGCAGTTTCCGGTTCTTGTATAAAAAGATATCGATCACGATTGCGCTCACCAGCGCCACGGTAAGAATGAGTATGATCACATTGGTCGTTGCCGTAAGGAATTCAAATACCTTCACCTGCCCCTGATTGATATTCCCGCTGAAAAAAGAAAATTTGAAAGTCAGTATCCCGCAGGCGGCTGCCAGAAACAGCCAGAGGGTCTGCATGCGTTGCAACATATCGGTAAGATTGATTTATGCAAGGTATTAATTTAATAGGTAAGATAAGATTTAATATGTGGCCGATCAGGAGCAAACAATAAATATTACCTATTAAATCTTCAATAAAAAAAGGTTGCCTCAAAGCGAGACAACCTGCGAAGTAAGCGCCAGACTGCTTTACGGAGCAGCATTGATCAGGGTGGGGGTGAAGGCTTAATGGCTAATGCCGGTTAAAGGGTTCATATATTGGTCGGGATAGCAGGGAAAAAGGAAACAGTAATTTATTTTTTTACTGTAATTTTTTCTTTTATATTGTCTATATATCACCAGCATGAGGACAGATATCGATACCGATCAGGAAATCATTTGGCGCCTCAAAACAGGAGGTATTGATAAAAGAAGGGAGGAAGAACAGCTTTTCAGCCGGTATACCTATTTCATACGCGAGGGAATGACCAAGTATAACCTGAATGAAGACGAGGCTTTCAGCGCTTATTCCGATACTATTTTGTCTGCTATCGAAAAGATTATGAATGGAACTTTCGAAGGCCGCTCTTCCCTCAAAACCTACGTATACCAGATTTTTCATAACCGCTGTGTTGACCTTGTCCGGAAAAAAACGACTAATAAGTACAGCGTGCACAGAACCGAATCGGTAACCGATCTGCTCCTGCGCATATCTGATTCGGCCAGGTCGGTGGTACAGCAATTGATTGACCGGGCCGACCGTAGCCTGCTGAAACAAAAACTCAACGAGCTGGGGGGCAATTGCAAAGAGCTGCTGATGCTCTGGGGCGATAATTACAGCGATAAGGAAATCGCCGCGCGATTGCAATACAAAACAGCCGATGTGGTAAAGACAAGCAGACTGCGTTGCCTCGAAAAATTGCGAAAACTCTATAAAACGGGATAAAACCAATGGAAAGCCCGGACTTTGAATATATCGACGCTTTTTTTACAGGAGCGCTTAATGCAGAAGAAGCCGGGCAGTTTGAAAAAAGGATAGCAAGCGATCCTGCCTTTGCAGAAGAAGTGGCTTTTTATATAAGCGCCCTGCAGGCCATCAGGGAAGAACAGGCAGCAGAAAGGGAAAACAGGTTCCGTGAAATATACCGGCAGACAGCCGGGGCAGAGAAAACTCCGGTAAGAAGACTATGGACTTATATCGGAGCAGCCGCACTTGTTGCAGGGATCGTGTTCAGCCTCTATATTTTCATGAGGCCGGCGCCGGTAAAGCAACTGGCCGACCGCTATATCGGGCAGCAACTGCAAACACTCGGCGTAACCATGGCCAGCCGGGAAGACAGCATGCAAAAAGGACTGGTACTATACAATCAGGGAAAATTTCCCGAAGCTTTGCAACAGTTCGAGCAGATCATTCAATCCGATTCGGCTAATTTTACAGCCAGGAAATATGCCGGCCTGGCTTGTCTCCGGCTCAGGCACTACGACAAGGCATTGCAGTATTTCAGGCAACTCGAAAACTATCCCGGCCTCTATGCCAATCCCGCCCTGTTTTATCAGGCCCTTACCCTCATGGAACGCAATCAGGCCGGTGATGATGCCCGCGCAAAAGCTCTCCTGAAGCAGGTAGTTGACCAGGACTTAGAAGGAAAGCAAACCGCGCAGGACTGGCTTAAAAAATGGTAATTCATTTTATTCATACTTAAATCCTTTTTTATGAGTAATGTACTGCGAATTCTAACTGCTGACTGGGCAGATTATTATCTGCACTCCAATAAAGAGCTGGACGAAGCTGCGCGTCAGGAAGCCATTACATCTATTACCGATTATGTTCGCGCATATCTTTTGAAAGAGACCAGTTCACAGGACAGCTTTACGTTCTGGGTCGATCTGTCAAGCAATGCCAGCAGCCCCGGTTTGTATCGCCTGAAGGTTTCTCTTGAATTGACCTATCCTTTGCCGCCAGGAGAAATAGCTGCCAGCTCTACTCCGCATAATCCTCCTCCGCCCCCTCCGCCGCCCACCACTGATATGTCTGCAAGCATCTCCTGGAATGTTTATAAAAATAAGTTCCAGACAATAGGTCGAAGTAGCGCCAGCGGGGTAGGATTGTCATCGGTGCCCAGCGCATTGGAGATCGCAATAAAAAATGGCCCTGCGTTAGCGCGCACTGTTATGGAAGGCTGATGAATAACAAATCATTGCTGCTGGCATGCTGCTTTCTTTTTTCAGGATTATTGTTAGAAGCACAGTGTATCGATGGTGATTCGCTGCAAAAGAGGCTTGCTTTATTAAGAGAATCCGCCATTCCGGTAAAAGAACAACTGGCCGAACTGCTGCATTACGATTCTTCGGCAGATAACTGTTCTTACAGCCATGATTCCATCCGGGCATTGCTGCTGCAGCGAATTGGCGACGCCTGCTTCAAGCTTGGCGATTACCGGAAGGCAGAAGGATATCTCAGGCAGTCTGTAAAGATCGCTGCCGGTAATCCCAGGCTGCTTGTACGAAGCTATTATATCCTCACGCGCATTTATTACATTTCTAACAGATCAAAAGAAAGAATGCAGGCGGAAGATAGCTGCATATTCATATCCATTCGAGGCGGTTCTGCAGATATCTTCACGCTCTATTCAATGCTGCAACGGGCCATATATTTTTTTGATGTCGGCGATTACCATCGTTGCATGAATTATGCTTCCCTGGGTGAAACGATCACTTCGCGATTGAACCTTTCCCACGACAGCCTGAGCTATCTGATCAATTTCCTGACCTGGAAGGTCAATGTGCTTATTCAGTTAAAGCAATACGATGAAGCGGAAAAGCTGCTCATCAGCAGGATCAACGAACGCAAAAGGCCCGACATGAAAATCTATATGGGAACCATTTACGAGCGGATGGCATTCCTGCAAACAAACAAGGCCGATTATAACCATGCTCTTTTGTATTTCAATCAATCGCTCGATTATGACGGCAAGTGCAAAAATTATCTGAGCTGCCTGCAGACGCTGGTCAATATGGGTTATGAATTGTATGATGCCAGATTAAATGATGGAACCAAATCGCTTCAATGCTATAACCGCGCCCTGCAATATGCTTCGCTGGCTTTTAAGAATGCCGGCAAAGCCGATTCATTGGGGCTCAGGAACGAGGTGCTGAATATATTTGTCAATATTGCCAATGTATATGTAAAAAAGGGGCTGTATGATTCAGCGCAGTATTTTTTCAATAAAGCGCTTTTCCAGGTCAAAGCAGGGATAACAGAAAAAGACCTGCCCGAACTGTTGCAGAACGGAAGGCTTCAGGGCAAGGCCGCCGCTTTTGTGGGATATATGCTGGTGGATGAGGGCGATGCCTGGCTGAAACAATTCAGGGCTGATAATAATACAGGTCATCTTCACGAAGCCATCCGCATCTATTCCATTGCAGATAAGCTGCAGCAGCAGATCAGGGCCGAACAGGCTGAAATGGAATCGCAGTTATTCTGGCGAAGCAATATGCGACGTTTGTATGAGCATGCCATCGAAGCTTCCAAACTGGCAGGAGATGCCGGTCAGGCTTTTTATTTTTTCGAGAAAAGCCGCGCTGTGCTGCTGAACGACCAGCTTAACGAACAGCATTTGCTGGGTAATGACGATATCCTGAAACTGGCGATCATCAAAAAGAAGATACTTCAATTGAGCAGCGATCTGGGTAAAACAGACATGCAGTCGAAGCGGTATGCGGAAATTCAGACAGCCCTCTTCAACAGCAAGCACGAGCTGGATGAATTAAAGCAATCTATCCGAACGCATAATCCCCTGTATTACCAGAATTTCCTGGACACGAACAGGATTACATTGGAGAATGTGCAGAAAAACCTGCTGAACGGCCATCGAACATTGCTGGAAATATTTGCTGGCGACAGTGCCGTATATACGCTGCTCATTGCCGAAGCCAGTATTTATTTCAATAAGATCGATAAAACCGATTTTGACCATACAACCAGCCAATATCTTTCATACATCTCAAACCCCGCGCTGCTCAACAGCCATTTCAGCGATTATATCAATACCGCCAGTCATTTGTATCACCTTATCTTCTCTGATCATTCGCCATCGCCCGGCCGCATCATCATTTCACCCGACGGCAATTATTTTCCTTTTGAATCGCTGGTGACCAAAGCAGACATTCATTCTCCCCAATATTTTCTTAACGATCATGCAGTGAGCTATACCTATTCCGCACGCTACCTGCTCAATGATTTTTCCTCCGGTCCATCTTCCGGCCCGATAAATTTTCTGGGAGTGGCTCCTGTGCAGTATCATGCAGGTCTGGCTGCATTGCCTGAAAGCGATCGTTCGTTGAATACGATCAGCAATTATTTTAATGAATCGAACCTGCTGACCGGATCGCAGGCTTCCAAAGCCGGTTTTGCCAGCCGTTTTTCGCAATACAGCATTATCCAGTTGTATACCCATTCGTCCGACAGCAGCCCGAATGGCGAGCCGGTGATCTATTTTGCCGATTCTGCGCTTTATCTTTCTGAATTGATACCCGAAAATAAACCAGCCACGCAGCTCATCGTATTATCCGCCTGCGAAACAGGGAAAGGAAAATTATATCAGGGCGAAGGCGTGTTCAGTTTTAACCGCGGGTTTGCGGCCATGGGAATACCGGCTTCCATCACCAATCTCTGGTCGGTGGATAATGAATCTACTTACCGGGTCACGGAAATGTTTTATAAATATCTTTCCGAAGA
>CAYYZJ010000557.1:0-1861 GCA_964475615.1 uncultured Flavitalea sp.
CACTTTTTGAATGATATTCCTGGCTTCACGGGGATTTTCTTCGAGATAGGCTTCCAGCACTTTGGAAACCGTTGAATCCACTACGCCGCTCACTTCGTTATTGCCCAGCTTGGTCTTGGTCTGTCCCTCGAACTGCGGCTCCGGCACTTTTACTGAAATGATGGCGCTCAGTCCTTCGCGGAAATCATCACCCTCTATCTCCACTTTTGCTTTTTCAAAAAGGTTTTGCTTATCGCCATAGCTCTTGAACACCCTGGTGAGGGCGCGGCGGAAGCCGGCAACATGGGTTCCGCCTTCAATGGTGTTGATGTTATTGACGTAGGAATAGATGTGTTCGTTGAAGCTGTCGTTATACATCAGCGCCACTTCCACTGCCACGTTGGTGGCTTCATCACGGCCTTCCACGAAGATCACTTTGGGCAGGAGGGCATTTCTTCCGGCATTGCTGTCGAGCATTTCCACGAATTCGGTGATGCCGCCTTCGCTGTAGAATGTTTTCGAATAGGTATTGCCGGTAGCTTCCTCTTTTTCGCGCAGGTCGTTCAGGGTAATGCGAACGCCTTTATTGAGAAAGGCCAGTTCGCGCAGGCGGCCTTCCAGGATATCTTTATTGTAAGTGGTAGTGATGAAAATGCCGGGGTCGGGATGAAAATGAGTCCTGGTGCCGGTTTTATCGCTGATGCCGATTTCGCGAACGGAATATTGGGGGATGCCCATCCGGTATTCCTGCTCGAAAATCTTTCCTTCGCGCTGAACCACTACATGCAGGTGGCTGCTCAATGCATTTACGCAGCTTACGCCTACGCCATGCAGGCCGCCGGAAACCTTATACGTATTTTTATCGAATTTTCCGCCCGCATGCAGTACGGTCATGACCACTTCCAGCGCGCTGCGCTTTTCTTTCGACATGATGCCGGTGGGAATGCCGCGGCCATCGTCTTCAACGCTGACGGAATTGTCTTCATGAATGGTAACCTGAATGTTCTTGCAATAACCTGCCAGCGCTTCGTCGATGGAATTATCGACCACCTCATAAACGAGATGATGCAATCCCTTCACACCGATATCGCCGATATACATGGCCGGACGTTTCCGGACCGCTTCAAGACCTTCTAAAACCTGTATACTTTCGGCGCCGTAGCCATTACTGGGAGGAGTTAAAACGGGCTGTGTTGTTTCGTTCATATTTTAGGTGAAAAACCTTCTGGTTAACAATTAATTAATAGGGTTTGCAAATTTACGAAAAATACGGGGTAAACGGGCTTAAAAGCAGGTTTTTTATTCCTGTTTTTTTGACCTGAGAACAGGGATTTTTCAACTAAAAAACGCTCTTTTTTCTGACCCGGCTGTTGATTCCCGCCTCTGGTATCTTCCATGTTACCGGGCATTGTTTATTGGCATTCTGACCGTACATTTGCAGCCTCATCATGCATCAGCCTCCGGATATACTGACATTGGCTTATAAGCAGCCTGTTTTACAGGATGAGCTGGTTTTGCTTCAGGAAAAAGAGCAGCAGATACCGGGCTCCGTTCAGTATGCGATCAGGCGGTATCAGAAGCATCCGCAATGGAGCCTGGAGGATATGGGCATGATGGTGTATCATTACCGCAAAGAGCGGCCGGCAGAAAATTATTTTGAGCTGAGGTTTTGTGTTGCTGGCAATGTATACTGCAGGCATAAGGAAACCGAATGCGATTCCTGCAAGTTCAATGCTTCGCGCAATTGCTCCGAGCGTACGGAAACCGTGGATGTGATGAGCTTCCGCTTTTCGCCGGTTCATCTCTCGCAATTTGTAAAACCCGGCAGGGAAGGCAATACCTTAACGGACAATGTACTTCATTTCAACCATCCTTCTTCTTT
>CAYYZJ010000558.1:0-2660 GCA_964475615.1 uncultured Flavitalea sp.
GAATATCCCCTATCATCCATGACCGGTCAAGATCGATATCGAATGTCCTGGCAGCGCGGAACAGCAGGCCCGGCGCAGGTTTCCGGCAAAAGCAGGGTCTTGCATAAGCAGCTACCGAACCATCGGGATAATGCGGGCAATAATAAAATGCCCTGAGCTGAACGCCTCGTTCTGCCAGTATGTTCTGAAGCTCCTTATTCATGGTTTCAAGATCCTTGACCGTAAAATACCCGCAGGCAATGCCGGGCTGGTTGCTGACCACAATCAATAAAAAATCATGTTCCTGCAATAACCTGAGCCCTTCAATTACTTTATCTTCCAGCTTCATCAGCGAAGGATCTGTATTGAACGGAAGATCTTTGATCAGCGTTCCATCCCGGTCGAGAAAAACAGCTTTATTCATAGCTTGGCAATTATGCTCCGGCTATTCCCCATTTGCCGGGCTGTGATGTAAGTGCCTGGTAAATCCGGCTTGGCTTATGTGCGTGGAGCCGCATAGGGATCAATGCCTGGTGCATGATCTGCTGATACAGGGCATGCACCATGCCGGCAACGATAGTCCAGGTAAAATATTTATTTACGCGCCTCAGCGCATTTTTCTGCATCATGCTCAATAATTTCCCGTCATCGATCAGTTGCGCTGTTTTTTGTGCGAGCAACAAAGGATCGTTGGGAGGAACGAGCAATCCGGTCTTCCCGTCTTCCACGCTGTATTTGATCCCGCCCACATTGGCCCCGATCACTGCCCTGCCGCAGGCCATTGCCTCGAGCGGGGTGATGCCGAAAGGTTCGTACCAGGGCGTGGTGATGAAAATATCGGAGGCGGAATAATAATATTTCAACATATCGCGGTTCTTTCTTCCCACAAATTTCACCAGTCCGCTCACCTGCCCTGCCCCGGCTATGGCTGCCAGCCTTTTTATTTCGGGCATGGACAGGATATCGGCTTCTTCCACTTCCCCACCGACCACCAGTAAACGAAGTTTGCTGTATTTGTTTTTGAGATAGGTCAAAGCCCTGATCACATTGTCCACTCCTTTCCGCGGAACCATCCTGCCGAGCTGCAGCAATATTGTTTCATCTTCATTCAATCCCAGTTTTTTCCTGGCCAGCGATTTATTGATCGGATAAAACTCCTGCGGACTGAAGCCGCAGGGAATGATGCTGATATTTTGTTCCCGGGCGCCGTAATAGAGCATCAGGTCTTCCTTATCCTGCGGGCATTCGGCAATGATCCGGTCTGCATCGTTCACAATAAATTTTTCGATGCTGATGCGCTCTTTGGGAAATTTATCCATCTCCTGCTGATAGGCCTGCCTCACCAGTCCCAATGCATGAAAAGTAACCACATAAGGAATGCCCAATACTCTTTTGACCTGCGATGCCACCCAGGCCGACATGAAAAAATTAGCATGGATCAGATCATAAGAAATATTTTCAGAGCGTATGAAACCGAGCATGCCGGCAGTGAATTCATCCATAAAGCCCAGCAATTCTTCTTTGGGTACAGGTTGCGGAGGCCCTGCCTTGACATGAATGACCCTGATATGCGGAAGCCAGTTTACGGTACAGGGGCTGGATTCATCGTCTCTTCGGGTATAGATATCCACTTCGTATCCGCATTTCGCCAATTGCTTGCACAATTCGCCCACGTACACGTTCTGCCCCCCGTTATCCACACTGCCCAACAGCGCCAGCGGCGAAGCATGTTCGCTAATAAATGCAATTCTGCTTTTCATACAAAAATGACTTGTTATTGATTACTGTCTGAAACAGGTTTTCCCATTCCCTGCAAAAACGGCCGATATTGAATCTGGCTTCTGCCGTTTTCCTTGCTTCCTTTCCAATGGATATGGCCAGTTGCCTGTCGGCAAGCAGTTTTTTCATGGATCCGATCAGATAGTCCACATCGGTATGGATGAAGCCCGAAATTCCATTATTGATCACCGTTACATTTTCCGTAGTGGCCAATGCCACCATGGGCATGCCCGCCATCATGGCCTCGCATACGGCAAGGCCGAGGCTCGTGTAGCGGATGGGATTGAAGAAGAACCGGTACCGGCTCATAAAAGCCGGGAGCTGCGGATGAAGCACTTCTCCCAATCCGTATCGCGATGAGGCAGTGCCCATGCCGATCAGGTCGAGCGGAATTTCTTTGCGCACTTTATTGAAAATATCGGCCCCCAGTTTTCTGCCGCGTTGATGCAAATGATTAATGACCACGATGCCTTTGGGCAGCTCTCCGCTGTACAGCATGCCGTGGTCAGTAACGCCATGCCCGATCACATGCGCTTCATTGTCGCCATTATCCCACATCAGCTTATTGAAATGCGTTACATGAACCACTGCCGTTCCATTATCCTGGATGATGTGTCTGGCATCGGTAGGATGCTGCGCGGGAGGATCGTGCTCGAGATAAATTTTGGGAAGCGCGCGTTGCTCTTCGCTCAATATTTCATACTGGTCGATCAGATAATTCTTATTGGTCTGAAAAAGGATGCAGTCGAATGAAAGCATCCATACATCCCTTGCAGGCACTTCTATCACATTGCTGCCGAATGGGAAAGTTTTTCCTCGTCCGTAATAGCCTTCATTCTTTTTATCATTGACGGGGATATAGATATCGTAATCGCCCTGCGATAAATAATACAGATAGCTTC
>CAYYZJ010000559.1:0-3857 GCA_964475615.1 uncultured Flavitalea sp.
CTTAGGTTCATTGCGTAGATATTTGGCTACAAATATATGTGTAGTCATTTGACTACGCAAATTTTTTTTTTAAATAAGCGGTAAAGGTTTTATTCATAATCTAATCTATGACCGTAAAGTTTGAATATATAGATCATTAGAAAATAAATAATGATAGATTGGAAAGGACACCGGGTTTATTTTGGATTAGTTCGGAATTCGATGCATATTAATTTCAGATAAGTCCGGGGTAAGTCCGGGATATTCCGGACTTACCCCGGACTTGATCAGCCCTAATATGGTCTTTAACCCAAACCAAATTCAAACCATACAGCATGAACAGACCCGGGATTTACCAGAAGATTAGGCAATCGCATCCATTACAAGCTGAATGGTAAGTAAGGTGTCGCGGGTTGATTGATTGCTTTTGCGGGAAGGATGACCATAAAAAATATCTTGAGCAAGCATGCATATCACTTATACCTAAAACAGAATTAAGAAATCATTATAAAATCAAGTATGGCATGCTGGATGGAGGGCCTAAATCAACGATGAAAAAAAGGGAGCGGAAATATGTAACAGGGACAATTTCATTGCGATTGTAAATTGATAGCGCTAAAACAAAAATGGCATCATATAGATGCCACCTCGTGATCCCGCTGGGACGGGCCAGGACTTTTTGAACTTTACCTATAATTATTTAGCCTTACTTTAAGTGGCTGATTTTCAAAACTCCATAACAGCTCCCCTTCTTTTTAGAAATTACTTTTACTCTGCCTGACGCCATTTTTATAGAGTAAAATGTTATTACCCATCAAACCCGTTTGCAAGAAAGCATTGATGCGCCGGGATGGCACCAGCATCATTTTTATCCAGTATTGTTACTCGCTTGAAAAAAGAACATTGCTGAATACAGGCATTGCCATTCCACCCAATTATTGGAACCTGAAGCGGCTTAGAATTAATCCTGACCTGCCGGCAAGTTATGGCAATGCGGATGTATTAAACGGGCAATTGCAAAGCTCTATTCGCATTGCCGAAGATATTTTGAACTTCGCGGCCAGGAAGAAGATCGCAGACCCCCTGTCATTTCTGAAAAATACATTTAAGCCTGATCTTGATTTATCCCTCCTGGAAGGAAAGGCGAAGGAAGCGGAATTGCCTAAAATCAATCTCGATGTATTTTTCCAGATTGACGATTACATAAAATCCAAAACAAAGCATGTAACTCCCAAAATGTTGAATGTTTACCGGAACATGAGAGATACACTAAAAGCCTTTGAAACTTACCGGAAGAAACCTATCACATTCGAATCATTCGATTTCAATTTCTATGAAGAATTTGTAGAGTACATGATGTATGAGCATATACAGCGTCGAAGAAAACAGCTTATAAAAGGTTTTAGAATCAGTACGGTTGGCAAGACAATAAAACAGCTACGAATCTTTCTGCGCAACCGGGCACGTCGCAAAATTATCGCGCCAATTAACTTAGAGGATTTTAAGATCTTGGATGAAGAAACCGACGCGGTGTATCTGACATGGGATGAAGTCAGTCGCATCTATCAATTGGATTTGTCCGGATATACCCATCTGATTAAATACAGGGATTTGTTTGTTTTAGGCTGTTTGACAGGTTTACGTTTTTCCGATTTTTCGATAATCCGCAAAGAAGATGTAAGGCAGGGAATGCTATACAAGAAGCAGGGTAAGTCCGATCATTGGGTAGTCATTCCTTTGCGTAAAGAGGCGAATGATATTTTAGCAAACCGCTTTAACTTCAATATTCCTCACGTATGCAATGGAATGTTTAATAGACATATTAAAGATGTTGTAAAACTGGCAGGACTTGAGACGCCAATCAAATTTTCACATAAAAAAGGGAACAAGGACATAATTACCATCAAGCCAAAATATTTGTGGATTACGTCTCATACCTGCCGACGTTCATTTTGTACGAATGAATTTTTGGCCGGTACACCTGCGGAACTGATCATGAAAATAAGCGGGCATAAAAGTCTCAGAGATTTCTATAAATATATCCGGATTAGTCCTGAAGAAGCTGGTCAAAAAATCAAGGAAATATGGCGACAAAGAGGTGATATCGAAATTGCCTCACACAAACCTAATAAACTGACGGCATGAAAAACTAACAACTATATTTCTTACCTCATGCTCCTAACTTTGCATCTTTTAAACTTTACTTATGGCGTTAAATCTCAAGATTGACTTTGACAATAAATATGAAACAGATAGTATTTCCGAGGATTTGCGGGAAAGCAGCTTTACTTCTCTTTTGTCTGGTAATACATCAGTTGCCTTGCAAGTAAGCATCAGTAATCAGGCGCATGAATTATTACCTAATGTCTACAATCTCGCTTTTGGCCCACTTAAAGCTAATGGCAGGATTGATGATAAAGCCGAACTTACCCATCAGGATTATTCGAAAACATTTTCAACAATTCTGCTTAATGGACTAACCTATCTTACGGCTAATCCCGATCATTATCTCGGAGTGGATGGTTCGGATAATGCTAGGGCGTATTTGTATTACCGAACTTTGCAGCATAATTATGATTACTTGGCCCAATTCTTTCATTTTTTTGGCGTAAAATATTATGTCCGGATTAGTCGTTTTGGTAAAACACAATATGCCAACCCATTTGATTTTGAAGACATTGTTTTTGACCCCGTCAGAATTGAGAAAAATATGGTTTTGCCACGGCAAATGATGTTCAATTATTTCATATTCAGTCTTAAAAAATAATTAGTATATTTGAAGTATGAAAAATTCAGTTGAAAATAGTGTGAAAGAGCTTACTGCAAAGGCAAAGAAAGAAGCAAAAAAAACAAAAGCGTCTACTTCACGGTCTTCATTGCATAGTCTGATGAAAACCCGTGAACAAGCTGCACGCTTCATGCAATTGTTGAAGGCTGCGGAAAGTCAGTAATTCCAGAGAAATGTAATACTCTCCATAACCGCCGATTGGCGGTTTTTTTACAACTTTAAATCTCTATGGTCAATTACAGCATGAAATACGGTGTCGCAGAAGCAGCACGTATATTACAAGTTGAAAAGGATTTAATTAAAACCTGGGCATATAAATTTTCTGATTATCTCAGTCCCAAGGCGAATCCGCCAAAAGGCCAACCTCGTGAATTTACAATTGAAGATTTAAGGGTAATGGCGTATATTTTTACTTATTGGGAAGAAAATCCCGACATCGAGTATATTAAAATAGGCTTAAACTCCAATAGCCATTATGAAAACGAATTGATCGATGATCTTATAACCGAGGCAATTCCAGTTTTTATCGAACCTCCAGAAAATATGGATGAAACATGGAAACATGGTGTACTATTTGGCGGGCTGTCGCAGTTTGGAGACCAATATTTTTTAGCCAATTCGTATAAACTCGCCGGCGATAAGTTAATAAATATAGCTTTAAAAAATGAGGAAGCTTGGGAGCTCTTTTGCCCAGCCGTCTACAATTATCGCCATGCAATAGAACTGTACATGAAAGACGTAATTGGCTATCGCAAGCAAACTCATGACTTGCTTATTTTGTTCAATAAGCTTGAGAGTACGCTCAAAACAGAGTTTAATACAGGTATTCCGGATTGGTTCAAAAATCTAATAATTGCTTTTAACGATTTTGATCCCGGTGGAACGACCTTTCGATATGGTGGAAATTTAGATGAAGATGAAGTTTTTATTGATTTTATTCAACTGAAAAGGTAGTATTTCATAAACTGTGTCAGTAAATAAATCTCCTTGGCAATCGATGTTTTTATTTGATGCCGCTGGGTTATGTTCCAATGCTTCTAAAAACATCGGTTGACAAGGAGACTTCATAGGTTCAGTTTTAAACGGTCTC
>CAYYZJ010000560.1:0-9807 GCA_964475615.1 uncultured Flavitalea sp.
GATTCTATACAGTATTTTCAACGCCAGCACAGGATAGATTCCCTACACCATATCATCGACAGCCTTCAACACCTCATCGACATCACCAGCCCTCAACTCCTTACCAATAAATAAAAAACCGCTGGCTGATCTGCCAACGGCTTACTTATTTTGTACTCAGGAACGAGCATGGCTCTTCGCGATTACCACCATTTAGGAAATTCGCCAAATTTTTCTTTTATAATTCCTAATTCTTCTGATTCAATATTCTTATAATATTTGCATTCTAGTATCCCATTACCCGTATCCGGCTCCTTGCAAATTAACTCAAACAAAAAAACATTTTTTGCTTTGCTAACTCTAATTTCAAAGTATTCACTTAAGCTTTTTAATAAAGCCATTTCGTCTATACCTGTATATAATTTCGAAAGCTCATTTACAAACTTATCCCATTGAGTACAGTCAAACCATATATCTTCAGCAGTATAGCTCGCTGTTCCAGTTGGATGAACTATATTAACTTCAATAAGCATTTTAATTGAAGGTAGGCGATCCTCCGATTCAAGTAAGCTCATCCGTAAATCAAGCGGTTTATCGATTTTTATTTTCATTTCAATATTATTATTTTAAAGGTTGAGCATGATTTAAGGCCGGCAGTTGCCCCTGCTGCCTTGGCGCTGAAAATTTTAGCTCCCAATCACCTACATTCATTATCTGGTCATATTTAATGCCACCTTCGATTGCGGTACTGACAGCAGATTGTAAACTGCTGAGTTGTTGTTGTGTGGCCAGTCTAACAGCATCTGGAGTGTAATACTGGGCCCTTGATTTTATAAATTCAGCAATGTGTTCAGTAGCATTTCCATGCACCCAAACTTTTGTGCCATTGGTAGTAGTTAATTCAAATGATTTAGGTAATACAGAACCTGGGTAATTCGGTTGAGTCGGTGTAATATCGTCCCATACAGTCCCTGTTCCAGCCTTAGCAAAAGAAGGTAGCTTAGAATTAAATGAATTTAATTGCGCACCTAAGACCTTTCCTAAAAATATAGTCCCTCCAATATTCTCATAAGTATTTACGTCAGTAGCAACCCTTTTAACATCTTCAACTTTTTCATCATTATCCTTTGCAAGCCACATGATGCCTTTAAAAACCAGATGAGCCATCATTGATTGTTGCTGCTTGCGGCCTTCTTTGGTAAGTGTCATAGACCCATACTCAACCGTCCCCACTGCCTGATTCCAGGCACTCGTCTGAACATTGTTCCCGAAAGTGGTGATTGGATTTTTACCCCACAATAACCCTGTCCAGGAACTGCCGTTATAGCTTTCTTTGGGGAGTTTTAAAAATCCCAGGTTCAATCCGGCAAATTGATTATTCGTTGTCCCTGTAGAATTATTTTTCAGTTGCGGCTGTGTCTTGATCCATTCCTTCAATTTATCAAATTCCAGTCCATCCTGGTCTACACCTTCTATCGGTCTGTTACTTGCAAATTGATAAGGTGTTAATTCAGGATAATGATTGGTTATTGGATCAATGGATAGGAACCTTCCCACTCTCGGGTCATAAAACCTATTGCCATAATTGTAGGAGTTCCATTCTCCTTTGATCTCATTATCTTTTTCTTTCCCATTAAACCCAAATACATACTCACTCACACCAGATTTTCCTTTTCATCTGAACCGCCTTACACCGGGTTTTATCAAAGAACTTTACTGCTTAAAGATAGTTTTTAGTTCTCATTTTTCTTTTCAGATGAAAGAAAAAAATCATCCATCAAGGGCGATAGATGTTGCGTTACTACTGCCGGGTATTGGTCTGCTGTTGCTGCGCAACATCTGTCGGCCTTGATGCTCCAAAGCCGTTGCTGCTGCCGGGCTTTATTCCTCTGCTGATCGGCTGCGGCAGCTTATTCCATCGCCCGGTAAATGGTCAGCGATAATAGGATGGTGGCTATAATCCACCGTTGATAGATATTCTTCCGTCCTGCGCTTCCTGCGCCACCCCGCGCCAAGCCGCCCAGGTGGTGGGGCCGGGAGTGCAGGGTATAACCCGCGATCTTTAGGGTCGAACGTGATGATCACGCCCTGCACGGAGGCACCGCCATACCTGGGCGGCTGGCAGGTGGCGCACCGAGTGGTGGAGCTGCGTTTTTTATGGCTGGCCCTTCCTGCGACGCATATCTTCAGACATAAAAAAGGAGCAGCGGAGTGCAGGGCGGTGACGGCGCAAAAACCATGACAGTTTTTTTTACTGAACACTATGGACATACGATTACTTTATAAAAACTGGCGTGGTTTTTAAAAGCGCCGGCGACGCAACTGCACTCCTATATTTCCTGCTGATGATAGTTGTACTGAAGATGATAAGGAGCATTACCACTGCTGATCGAAGTCCCACTGCCCAGTAAGAAGCGCGGGTGCTGTGCGTCTGGCCTGCTCAGTATTTGAGTTTCTTCGGGTCTTGTTTTACATTCCAGAATGAGAGCAGCATAATTTCGCTTTTGGTGGAATAGTACCGGTAATACAAGGTGATGTATTTATTGAGCCTGGCCCGGCGTATCTTTTTATTCTTTAGTGAAGGATTATAAGATTCAGGATGTTCCTCGAGACGCGATATCACATATTCTGTTTGCTGTACAAAACGTTTTACTTCTCTTTCTGTCCACTCTTTCAACAGGTACCTGATATTGTCATCAAAAGTTCGCCTGGATTCATCAGACCAGTTTATTTTGACAGCCATTTGCGATATTTTTTCATTACGACTTCATGCGGTGTTACCCGGCCTGCCTCCACATCCTTTAACCCCCTTTCTATAGAAGCCTTCGCTTCCTCACTGAGCTCATCCCACCAGTCACTTTCCTGCTCCACTTCCAGCATGGCATGGATCATTTTTACCGTCTTTTCATCGGCTGTATCAATGTACTTTTTTACCTCTTTGCGTAATGTGGTAACCTCTTTCATACTGTTTTGATTATGCATTTTACAAATTTAATTTTTTAAACGGGCTTATCCAAATGGGTGATATTTATCTACTGCTGCTTTCAGGGTTTCTACTTCATTTTGCCGGTAGCGCTCAGTCGAAGAAGGATATTTATGCCCGGCAAAGCCCTGCACCAGGCTCAGATCATGTCCCTGCTTGAGTAGATTCGCAATAACGCTCTGTCTGATCGTTTGTGCATTTACTCTCCGTCCCGGATATAGCTCTTTAAAACTCCTTATTACGTGTTTAGCGATATCGTCTGCTTTCATGAGCCGGCCTTGTGTGCCGATCAGCAAGGCATTGGATGTTTTTCCTTTAAATAGTTTCGTTCTGATTTCATGGATATACTGATGGAACAAAAGTATCTGATTTGGCCTTAGCTGCAGCTGACGGCCGTTTACTTTAGGTGTCGGCTTAATGCCAATCGTTCCTGCCTCAAGATTGATATCTGCTACCTGCAAGGCTTCCATTTCACCGGGATACAGAGCCTGGTAAATCAGTAAACTCATTAATACCTTATTTCTATAATCGAGTTTGTTAAACCGTTCTTTTCTGTTCAGCAACGCTTCCAGTTCTTCCGTTGTAAATAGATCCTGCAGCTGGATATCTCTTGTTCGCTTATCCCTTAACGTGATAGCTTTGGCCGGATTATCAGTCCTGATGCCTTCATGGCACAGGTAATCATAGTAGACTTTTACAGCTGCCACTATCCGGTTCAGCGTTGCGGCATTGCTGTACCGCTTGCGCAATGCGCCAATATAAGTCGTGATGTCCTGGTAAACAGCTTCATTTGCCCTGGGCCAGTTGGATAAAAAGATGTCGATCTCCCGGCCGTAGGCTTTGGCCGTTTCGGCTGTATAATATTCTTGTAGGTATTCAGTCAGGTTCATAACAGTTTAAGTTGTTCCGCACTCGGTTTGGCATAAATCTGTGTCGATTCTAAAAAGCTATGTCCTAAAAAATCACGTACATACTCCATCTGCATACCACTTTGCAAAAGATGGGTGGCTATCGAGTGGCGAAGATGATGAAGTGATAATTCTGTCGTTATCTCTGTTCTGCTTACGATTTTATGGAGCAGGCGTATGTACTGATCTCCTTTCATCCGGGTACGGGTCCGGTTGAGCATAAAAGCATCCGCGTCTTTTGCTTTTCCTGCACTCCCGCCGCATCTGTCCCCGAGATAATAGGTTTCCAGTTCTTCGGTTACACGCTGTGTTAATGGAACAACCCGGCGTTTAGCGCCTTTACCTTCCCGTACATAAAGTAACCGTTCCCTAAAATGGATATCGCCTGTGTTCAGGGCCACAGCTTCGCTTCTTCTCAGCCCTGCACTGTAGAACAGATGCAGCAGGGCAGTCTCTTTCAGTGATGCTGCTGCTTCAAACAGATCATTGATTTCGGTTATGCTTAACGGTTGCCTGGTATTCTGCTTTGCCCTTTTGAACTTCATGCCGCTGATCGGATTATAATCCACCTGCCCGGTTACTTCCAGCCATCCGAAGAACGTTTTGAGCGCATATACGTAGTGCTGGATCATCATTTCACTTAAAGCCCCGCCTGGCCTTCTCTTTAATGGCCTTATCTCAAGCCACTGGCAAAATGATTTTACCTTTTGCTGCTCAACAAAGCTAAGATCAGTGATCTCCTGATGATCCAGGAACTCTGCCACCAGCGCCGGCAGCGTGTTTTGTGTACCCTCACCATAGCCGACCTGGTATAAATAATCTTTGAACTGATGGATAATCGTAGTCATGGCAAATATACCTATGATCTCGTTTAAAAGGGGCCTTGCACAGATTTCCGGAACGCGGAACGCCAGGCCATTTTTGTAGTGTTTACGCGGGTTCCAGCGTTCCACTAGCGTTCCGCTGGCGTTCCATTTTTAGCGCCTTTACCTGCTCGTCCAGTCGTAGGCGTATCTTTTCACGCATCACCTGGTAGTTATCCCAGTAGCTGATCCGGTAAATAAATCCTTTATTGCTGTAACCTCCGGACTGACGGATGTATTCCAGGTTCGTCAGATCATTTGCGTAACGGAACACTTGCGTTTTGCTTAAGGCCAGGGCATGGCGGATTTCACGAAGCGAGAACTCGATCGTCTGATGCTTAGGGCCGTATTGCTTCTGCAAATACATTTTTAGCTGCTCATAGAACTGCCGCAGACTTCCGTCCAGTTCATCTACTTTCAGCACGATGCTCTCGAACATTACAGCTACGGCCGTTTCGATATCCTCGATCTCGGTGATCAATCGTTTTCTCTCGTCTCTTTTACGTTGATATTGATTAATGACTGTAATCATTTTGATAAAGCTCTGGAACAAATCATTGAGCCTTCTGATCTTGTGCGCTTCTTCAGGCAACTGCACCAGGGCGGCATACGGATTGATTACTTCCGAAGGTTCCAGGATGCGCACAAAGTTTTGAACAAAAGTTTTTATCTCTTGTTCTTTCCTGGTGTCAACAAGGCCTGCAGCTTTTTTATTTTGGTATTCGATGATCCGCTTAGTCTGTTCTGCGCTTTCATCTACAGCAATCAAAAACACCCGGCTCATATTGTCTTCATAGATTTCTCCGCGCGTAGTGCAGGCAAGGCTCGCTATCGGGCCTTTAACCGTTTTCTGTCCTGATGTGATCTGACCATTATCCAGCTTTACGCTCGTCGCGCTGTTCAGCTCTCCATTGCTCTGCAGCTCCCTAAAAGCGAACTCAGCCTCCTCACTAAGACCGTCGATATCTTCAAGGCATAAAAGCCGGTTAATAAAATAATGCTCCGGGAAGTTGTACAGCACTTTATCGGATAGTCTCGTTAATTTGGTTACGCTTTCTTTCGGCATGCAGTCGCTGATCTGCTTCAGCAGCCTTGTCTTGCCGCTTCCGGAACTGCCCTGTATTAAAGCATGCAATGTCTCCGGCATCTTATGGCTGATGGCGATAATGAGTAAAAATATCCGGGTTCGTTCTTCACCTACAATGCCCGACTGACCCAGCAGTTCATTGAGCCGCTTAATCAGCTTCGGTTTTTTGGCAAAGCCTTCCAGTTCGTTTCGTTCCTTCACCGTTAAAATATACAGCGGTTTAGTGTTGTCTTCCTTGCCCGTTTCGTTTTCCCGATGGCTGTCGAGCACATCAGTGAGCCGGTATAGATCAGCCTGCAGTAAGTCTCTGCGTAAATTGAGTTTTTCACTAACGTCATGGCACAACCGCTCTACCTGTTTATCTTCATACAGATCCACCCGGTTACGGGCCTTCAGATTTGTCCCGGGATCCTCGATCACCAGCATCACTTTCATGTGATCTGCCGCCTTTGGCAGACCGCCCTGTACATAATAATTTGCTGTACCCGTACTGTATTTGAGCCGGTAGGGGTTGCTGGCATCCAGTTCGCTTGCAGGATGCTGCCCGATTATTTCCGTTGTCTTTTTTCTTTCAACTGATTTCTCTACGATCAGCTTCGGGCCTGATTCAGCTATGTTTTCATAAGAAACAAAAAAATCTTTCCTCCCTTCCACGAGGTCTGTAAAAATCCGTTCATCACTATGCGTTTGAGCCAGGCTGTTCACATCTTCACCCGCCGGCATGTGTACATAAGTTATTTTTACTTGCCCATGCAACTGCCGCAACGTTTCCGTATGCTTTTTGGTTGCTGCTTCACCAGGTTCATCAGCGTTTAACCAAAAGATGATCTCCTGAAGCTGCTGCAGCTCCTTTATTGCCTCCTGGTGTTCTTCGGTTAAGCCGTTCGTTCCATACAAGGTTAAAACACTGTACCGATCAGTGATTTCACGGATTTGCAAAAGCGTAGCTGCATCGATGATGCTTTCCACCAGGATCAACCGGGTTGTCTCCGGTTTCGGATAGCCAGGATATAATCCCTGCCGGTCTTTTAAATAAAAATGCCGCTGATCATCGTCGTTGATCGTGCTGCGGAAGTATAAACCCACAACCTGATTCATTTTATTTCTGAGCGCAAAGACGATCGAGTATTTGGCAAAGGGCCGGTACGCTTCCTGGCCTGTTTTACCAGGCCTGTCATATCTCGATAGTAAACCAACCTCCATACAGCTTTCGATCAAGGCTTCATCCCTTCTTGTGCCATGATGGAACTGACCTGTATTATAGCCGATATCCAGTTTGGAGTAATCCAGGGCCCTGCTCCTGATGTACTCCTGGGCAGGCTTGCTGTTATGCACCGCATTCTTAAAATAGATGAACATCTTTGTCAGGATGGCCGTCCTGGTCAGGCTTTCAGCATTTGGCGGTTGAACTGAACCGTTAGGCTCTCCGATCAGCGATTTGCATTTTTCTATCGCTTCATGCTTGGAGCAGTTTTCCTTGTACATCACAAAATCGATCACATCCATCGCATGGCCATGCGTTTTGCAGCCCGAAGAAAAGCAGTAGGCCGTATGCGTTTTGTAATACACCTGCAGCGATGGGGTTTTATCATCGTGGAAGGGACAAAGCAGCCGCATATGCTTATCCGGCTTCAGGCCATAATGCTGCAGCACCCTGGCCAGCGTCAGCTGCGCTTTAAGCTCGTTTATCTCCATCAGTAGAAAGATTTTTAATGATCAGTTTGTTTTCTTCGATCATAATCTCTACCTGGTCGCCGATCTTAAAACCCGCCCGCTCCAGCCAGAACCCGCTTACATTCAGCCAGGGCACTTCCTGGTAGCGTATATGTCTCCAGCCTCCGTTCACCTCCCGGTTCTTGCCGTGCATCTTTGCCCGCCTTCTTGTTTTGGTTTCCATAAAAAAGTTATTGATTTAACAGACAATAATACAAAAATATATAATTGATTTAAAAATCAATAATTAATTTTGCACACTCCTGCCAAATTGATTTAAACGTTTTCTATGGATAACTTTGTAGCCGATTATATCAATATCATGAACCTCGGCGAGAACCTGAAAAAGATAAGAGAAGCCAAAGGCCTCTCCGGTAAAGAAGTAGCCATCTCCTGCAAGATGGACCCCGCTCAGTATTCCCGCATCGAAAACAATAAAACCGATCCCGCTCTGTCCTCCCTGGTCAAGATCGCTAAAGCCCTCGGCGTCTCCGTTTCCGAACTCTTTACTGCCGATGAAGTGCTCAAAGACGTAAACTCCATCGATAAATCGCTCATGGAAAAAATCAGCCTCATCGAACAGCTCGACAAAAAAGAAAAAGCCGCTTTCTACGCCGTCCTCGATGCCTTCCTCGGTAAGAAAAAAATGAAAGACGCCCTCTCCAGCGTTCTCACCAACGTATAATAAAAAACCGCTGGCGTATTCGCCAACGGCTTTATTAAATTTTAGCAGTTTAAAATCCTTCTATAAACTCATTAAAACTTCTACTTTTAAAAACAGCTTCCTTCTTTGACATTCCAATAAAAGGCATATCAAAAATATAACCAGTCTCTCTTTCGATTGCATATGCGGTACCTCCACCATCAGAACCGAATATAAAAAACTCTGGCGCGTATATATCAACGTTATAGTCATTATTTAACTGCAATAATTCCGTTAAAGGCCACAACATGATATATATACCTTCCCCATTTATATCAGCACCATTAGTTTCTCTATAAAATTCAATAAACCCTTCTGGCAATTTAAAAGTGATACTTCTCAAAAATAGCTCTATATCATTGTTCGTAGGGGGTTCATTTCGATCTATTCTTACCATAAGAAAATTATTGTTGTATACCGCGCATTATTGCATTCCAAAAATTCGTATACTGTATATGTTGAGAACGATCTAGGAATATCTTATTTGCTGGATCAGTTGGACTGCCTCCAAATTTAACAGGAGTAATTTCATGTATTTCAAGATTTTTAAGGTAAGGAGCAGCGTCATGTATTGCTGCATTGGTTTTATTTGCTAAAGTTCTTGCAGCAGTATATTCCGCACCTTCTAATAGTCTAAATGGCCCTGCTGGTTTTACACCCCAGTTTGGATAGCCTTGCCAATTAAATATTGAGAATGTGCCTTCCGCATACTTTGGTGCAGATGTAAGTGTTCCAAGACCTGACATTGATTCTTGGGTGGTAAGGCTTGGATTATATCCAGAAAAGTAGGGAGCTGGTTCAACCGCGCCCAACGCTGATGTGGTCAACAGGGTAGTTGTGATCTTGAAATTAAAGCTGAGTGGGTCTTTGTCATGCTCTTTCAGCATGAAATTGCCAAAACTTGCAAGCTTGTATTTCCAGCTTGAGGTAAATTCTGTTAACTCCTGTACGGCTGCATCCAATGTCTGGTTCTTATCATTCTTATATCCGGCAAAAACCGCCGATCCATTTGCATCCGCTGTCCACCTGGCACTAAACGTTCCTAAGGCGTTGGTGAAAGACCTTAACTGCCCCGCTTGAACAGGAACACGGGTATTGGTGCCGCTAATTTGATAACCAGAAGAACTGTAAAACTGTAATGAATTCACTCGCTCATCAAGATCAATAGCATGAGTGCCGCCAGCTCCTGTAACAACCGTGTCACCTAGTGGATCAGCATACAAAATCGGGTTGCGATTAAATACAGCATACGGGCTTATACCTGGATTGGGCTTCGGATCACGATTCCATCTGGTAGCTGCTCTGGGATCATATTCCCAAAATTTTGATCCATAGCTATTCCACTCACCCTTGATCTCGTTATCCTTCTCCATGCCATTGAACCCATAACGATACGTATTCGGATTCAACACCCTGGACACCAGCCTTTGCCCGAACGGATAATACTCCTGGGCATCCACAATTTCCACCTGATAGCTTCCTGTCAAAGAACTATTGCCTGCTGAAGGTACACCTATTTTTTTATCCGATATCACGGCCAGCACACTGCCCAGATGATTCACCAGCTCATA
>CAYYZJ010000561.1:0-7845 GCA_964475615.1 uncultured Flavitalea sp.
AGACGAAGCTTTGCAGAAGGCCAAGCTGGAGTTCATCAGCCAGGCTTCCAAAGAAAAAACACTGCCTTATTATTGGGCTGCCAGCGTGCTTGCAGGAAAAGCAGACGGCATCCAGATCAGCCAGCGAAACAACCTGAAATGGGTTTTGCTTTTTACCGGCCTGTGCGGGTTGATTTTTCTTGGAGGAAGAATAAAACGATCGAAAAAAATTATCCCAGCTCAGGATAAAGCGGGAACTGCTGCATGAAAGCATTCACTTTTTCACGAACCGCTGCCAGCTCTGCTTCATGGTCGGCGTGCTGCAACGACCTGTCGATAAAATCGACAACCGTTTCCATGTGCTCTTCCTTCATTCCTCTTGTAGTGATGGCAGGAACGCCTATGCGAATGCCTGAAGTGATGAAAGCGCTTTTATCATCAAAGGGAACCATGTTCTTGTTCACCGTAATATCGGCTTTGCCCAATGCATGCTCTGCTTTTTTGCCGCTGATGCTTTTATTGCGGAGATCGATCAGCATAAGATGATTGTCGGTTCCTCCTGAAACGATATGATATCCTCTTTCCACAAAAGCCCTGGCCATGGATTCGGCATTGCTCACGATCTGTTTGGCATAGACAGTGAATTCTTCAGTCAGTATTTCGCCGAAGGCAATGGCCTTGGCAGCAATGACATGTTCCAGCGGCCCGCCCTGTGAGCCGGGGAATACCGCCATATCGATGAGGTTGCTCATGAGGCGGATATTGCCTTTCACATCTTTCAACCCGAACGGATTTTCGAAATCCTTTTTCATCAGGATGATGCCGCCGCGCGGGCCGCGCAGTGTTTTATGTGTGGTGGAAGTAACAAAATGGCAATGCTCGAACGGAGCGTTGAGCAGGTCTTTAGCGATCAGTCCTGCAGGATGGGCCATATCGCACATCACGAATGCACCAATGGCATCGGCTATGCTGCGGATGCGTTGATAGTCCCAATCACGGCTATATGCAGATGCGCCGCAGATGATGAGCTTGGGCTTTTCTGCATTGGCCACCTGCTCCATCATTTCATAATCGATAAGTCCTGTTTCTCTTTTTACACCATAAAATACCGGACGGTAAAGCTTACCCGAAAAATTCACCGGCGATCCATGAGTAAGATGTCCTCCCATGCTGAGATCGAGGCCCAGGATGGTATCGCCGGGCTGCAGTATGGACAGCATCAGCGCATAATTGGCCTGCGCTCCGCTATGCGGCTGTACGTTGGCATATTCGCAATCGAAGATCTGCTTCAACCGGTCGATGGCCAGTTGTTCTGTCTGGTCAACGATCTCGCATCCTCCGTAATATCTTCTGCCGGGATATCCTTCTGCATATTTATTGGTCATCACATTGCCCATGGCCTGCATGACCTGCAGTGAAGTGAAGTTTTCCGAAGCGATCAATTCTATTCCGTGGCGTTGGCGTTCGAGCTCCTTATGAATAAGGTCGAACACAAGGGTGTCTCTTTCCATGGCGCAAAAATAGGCAAGTATGATTAAAAGAGATAATAATAGGGAAAAGATAAAATTCACTACATTCACACGATTTTTTTGCGGTGAAAGCAAGGCAAATATGAAAGCAATCATTCCTGTTGCAGGCGCCGGCACCAAATTGCGTCCACATACTTACACGCAACCAAAGGCTTTGATTCCATTGGCGGGCAAGACCATTCTCAGCATTATCGTAGATCAGTTGCAGGAAGCCGGTATACATGAATTTATTTTTATTGTCGGATACCTCGGAGAAAAGATTCAGGATTATGTGAAAGACAAATACCCGCATCTCTCCACCCGTTTCGTATATCAGAACGAAAGGCATGGAATCGGTCACGCTATCCTGCTGACCAAAGAGATCGTGGGTCAGGATGAAGTATTCATTGTACTGGGCGATACCATCTGCGAATTCGATATAAGGCAGGTATTGGAAAAACCGTATTCCTCGCTTGGCGTAAAGCGGGTAGATGATCCCCGTAATTTCGGGGTTGCCGAAATAGAAGAGGACGGCATCATTAACCGGGTGGTGGAAAAACCGCAGATACCGAAATCGAATATGGCGCTGGTGGGCATTTACTGCATCAAGGAAACTTCTTTTCTGTTCAATTGCCTCGAGAGCAATATCCAGAACCAGCTCACCAGCTATGGAGAGTACAATCTTACCGACGCCATCGAATGCATGATCAGGAACGGTGCGGAGTTCCGTTCGTTCAAAGTGCAGAACTGGTTCGATTGCGGAAAAAAAGAAACCCTGCTCGAATCCAATGCCAAGCTGCTGAAAAAATTCGGGAGCAGCATTGCGCCCGGCCAGCAGTTCGAGAATACCATCATCATTCAGCCCGTAAGCATTGCGCCGGGATGCGATATCAAAAACTCCATCATTGGCCCCAATGTGGCCATCGGCGAAAAGACCATCGTCAATTATTCCATCATCAAGGATTCCATCATCGGCTCATTTGCCGACCTGTACGATATCGTGCTCAGCCATTCGCTGATCGGCAGCGATACGGAAGTAAAGGGAGAAAGCAGGAGCCTGAATATCGGAGATAATACGGAGATCGATCTTGGAGAAAGCTAAGGAAGGTAAGATTTAATATTTAATATTAGGAGTACTCTCTCAGAAATATTAAATATTAAATATTAAATCTTACCTATTCAATGCTTAGTACTTGTAATAATTTCTCTTTGCGTCGGCAATTTCCTGATCGCGCTGTACTTTCAGCTCATGCACTTTTTCCCTTCTTTCCTTACGGGTCAGGGTCTTGTCCTCTTTTACAGACCAGATCTTATCGGCATAATCATTCTTAATATCTTCTATCTGCAAATCCAGCTTGGTCGGCCTGTAACCATATACCGGGCCATAAGGGTAAGGATAAAACGGGCCATATCCGAAACCGAAACCATAGTAAGGGTAGAAAGGAGCATAATAAGCGCCTACGCCGACTACCACGCGGGGCCTTGCATAAACGCCTCCATGATAGTACGCATGTCCACGCTGGGCAGAAGCGCCCAGGGTTAAGCCAATAGCGAATAAAACTATCAATAACTTTTTCATATTCCTAGTTTTTTGTTTTAACGCTAGTTAGATTACAAATATTAGACAAAGTAAAATGGCGGTTTTTGTTTATAACGAATTTATAACAATTGCAGGCCATGGATTTCAATGGCTTACATTTTGACTGGCCCGGCGGGGAAAAGCTGTCATGATTATGTCAGTTAACGTCAGATCCTTTTTATTTTGGTAACTTTATTCACTCTTCCGGCCCGTGAAGCTTGAACCGGCTTTTAATAATAATTCAAATAAATCAAAATGAAAGTTCAGTACAACAACAGGCGGCAGTTCCTCAAGAGAACTGCATTATTCACCGTTGCAGGATTCGGGGCAACGGCACTCAGCTCATCCTCCCTGCTCGCCAATGATGCTGTTGACAGCGTAACCATCGATGATCATGAAACTGCTTTTGCCGGGCCATTTACGCTACCTGCATTGCCTTATGATTATGCCGCACTGGAGCCAAGCATTGACAAGCAAACGATGCAGATCCATCACGACAAGCATCACCAGGCCTATGTAGACAATCTCAATAAAGCGGTTACGGAAGCCAAAATAGAAACCACTAATCTCGCAGACCTGTGCAAAAATGTGTCGCGCTATCCGGCAGCAGTAAGGAATAACGGTGGCGGGCATTACAATCATTCTCTGTTCTGGACATGGATGAAGTCCGGAGGCGGCGGAACTCCTTCCGGAAAGCTGGCCGATGCAATCAATGGACAGTTCGGATCGTTCAATGATTTCAAGACCAAGTTCAGCGCTGCGGGAATGGCCCGCTTCGGATCGGGATGGGCCTGGCTGGTGGCCAATAACGGCAAGCTGGAGATCGGTTCAACACCCAACCAGGACAATCCGCTTATGGATGTTTCCGATTTTAAAGGCACTCCGTTGCTCGGCCTCGATGTATGGGAGCATGCTTACTATCTCAAATATCAGAACAAACGTGCCGATTATATCGCCGCATTCTGGAATGTGGTGAACTGGGATGAGGTGGCAAAGCTGTTTGCAGCGGTATGAGCCCTTTTTCCAACCGCATTACCCGGCTGTTCGGCATTCAATACCCCATCGTTCAGGCAGGAATGGTATGGGCCAGCGGCTGGAGGCTGGCCAGTGCGGTAAGCAATGCCGGCGCGCTCGGGCTTATAGGCAGCGGAAGCATGCAGCCGGATGTCTTATTAGAACATATCCGTAAGTGCAGGGCTGCCACGGACAAGCCTTTTGGCGTAAACCTGCCCCTGCTTTATGCGGGCGTCGACAAGCAGATCGAGATCATTATAAAAGAAAAAGTTGCCATCGTTTTTACTTCTGCAGGTAACCCAAAGACCTGGACAAGCGTCTTAAAAGAAAAAGGCATTACGGTGGTTCATGTTACCAGCAGCAGTAAATTTGCCAGGAAAGCCGAGGAAGCCGGTTGCGATGCAGTGGTGGCAGAAGGTTTTGAAGCAGGAGGTCATAACGGAAGAGAGGAAACCACTACCATGGTATTGCTGCCCGCAGTCCGTGAAGCAGTGAAGATACCCGTAATTGCCGCAGGCGGCCTGGCAACAGGCAGGCAGATGCTGGCGGCCATGGTATTGGGAGCAGAAGGGGTGCAGATGGGCAGCCGTTTTGTGGCGAGTGAAGAAGCTTCTTCCCATATCAATTTCAAAAAAAAGGTCATCGAAGCAGGAGAGGGAGACACAGTGCTTGCAATGAAACAACTGGTTCCCGTGCGCATCATCCGCAATGCTTTTTTTCAGCAGGTGCAGGAGGCAGAGCAAAGAGGGGCGGGAGCCGATGAGCTGAAACAATTACTGGGAAAAGGAAGGGCCAGAAAAGGCATGTTTGAAGGAGAGCTGGATGAAGGGGAACTGGAGATAGGGCAGGTGAGCGCCTTACTGAAAAATATACTGCCTGCGGCACGTATCATTGAAAATACCTGGACCGAATTTACGGAAGCCTTAAAAGCACCATTGTATACCTTATAAAGCTGTTTTATGGAAAAAAACAAACCCTTACTGCTGCTGGCCGGCATGCTCCTGCTTGGATTGCTGGTCAGGGCCAACGACGGCAAAGCAGATTGCTCTTCTCCCCTGCAGGGATATGTAACCGATGCAGTGACCAAAAAACCGGTATCCGGAGTGGTGGTTTCTGCAGTTCCTGCCGGCAGCAAGGATCCCCGGGAAGTGACTACTGATACGGATGGATTCTATCATTTTGCCGACCTGCCCCCTACCCAGGTCAGTGTGCAGTTCGGAAAAAAAGGCTATCAGCTTTATAAACGCTCCGGCCTTCAGATCAAGGAAAAAACATGCATTAAGATCAATGTGGAGTTTATGCGCAATGATGATGAAGGATCGGAAAGCAGCGGCGATGCCGAATATCCGCTGCTGCGGATGCTTGAAATGAACTGATACGATAAAAAATAAATAAGGCTGAAAAAATGAACGGGACTGAGAACAGTCCCGTTTTACTACTACACATGAGGCTTAATCTATGTTGATATTAAACCTGCTGCCGAATGTTTTACAGCATTAGCTGCTTTAGGGTATAACGCTCATGCTCAGGTTCTGTTACTCCTGCTACACCTCTTATTTAAGAGATCGGATTTTTACCGGTTTGTTGCATGACCGGACTGGTTTTTTTAAATTTTTATGAGGGACGGACGGTTTTTAAAGAGAGGAAACAGTGTGACCGCACAATTTTACGATAATCTTCGTATAAATATACGATCCACTTCGTAAAATATTGTGTCGACTATGGATTTTTTGAAAATTTTAAGAAATAGTCTGAACTGGGATGGATGGGATGCATGGGATTTTTGGGAAAAGGAATAACAAGCAATATCTTCATCTTTTTCCCATTCATCCCAAAAATCCCATCTATCCCAGTTCAGACAAGTTCAGACTTTTCTGAAAGCCCATTTCCACATGATCTTCCAGGTTGCTTTTTTGCCGTACATCAGTATGCCGGTGCGGTAAATTTTACCGGCAAGCCAGGTAGTGAACAGGAATCCGCCGATCAGCAACAGCATGGACAGGCCCAGCTCCCACCAGGGAACCGTGCCGGGCACGCCAAAGGGTATACGCGCCATCATCACAATAGGGGAGCTGAAGGGAATGATGCTTCCCCAGAAGGCCAGCGAGCTGTTTGGATCCTGTACTGTATTGGTCATAATAATAAAGGAAAAGACAATGGGCATGGTAATGGGCAGCATGAGCGACTGCGCTTCCTGCGGGTCTTCATTCACCACACTGCCTACTGCGGCGAATAATGAAGAATAAAAAAGATAGCCGCCGAGGAAATAGAAGAGGAAACAGAAAAGGATCAGAACCCAGTTAGCCGTGCTGATAATATTCTTGGCTTCAAAAATCCGTTGGGCAGCTTCACCGGCTTTTACTGCCGAAGCATTGCCCATGGCATTGGCCTGTTGCAGTTGCTGCACCTGCTGCAATATTTCATGCGGGATCATAGTTTGCGCTATTGCGGTTAAACCGGCAATCAATACGATCCACATCAAGAACTGGGTAAGCCCTACGGCGCCGATACCCAGAATCTTTCCGAACATCAATTGAAAAGGTTTCACCGAGCTCACGATCACTTCGGCTATCCGGCTTGTTTTTTCTTCCATTACCCCGCGCATTACAGCAGCTCCATATACAAAAGTGAGTATGTAGATGAGAATGCCGCTGACAAAGGCGATGCCGAAAGAAAAGCCGGGATTGGAAGCTTTCGCTTCTCTGCCTGTATCTTCAAGCGGTTTTAGTTCAGCTATATTGGATTCCGTTCGGATAGAATCGAGCTTATTTCTTGAAATATTTGTTTTTTGATAGATCATGTGATCCGTGATGGCATTATTGATCCGGTTTTCAAGATCCTCCATGCTCGAAAGCCCCAGTTGCTTTTTGTATTTCATGCGGTACACCGTTTTTTGCCCTTCTTTCAAAGGAGGTATGATCAAAATGGCGGTGCATCCTTTGTCTGCATAGTTTAATGTGTCGATATCGGGAGAAAAAACAAATGCGATGGTCGTATCGCTTTTCAAATATTCTTTAAAAAAACCATTCTGATCCAGTACGGCAATGCGATGGCTGGTCTTGCCTTTAACGGCAAAATAGGTAGTGCCGGCAATAAACAAAACGATTACCAGCGGAAACAGGAAGGTGGAAAGAATAAACGTCTTATTTCTAACCCTGGTTAAGTATTCTCTTTTAGTAATAAGCCAAATCTTGCTCATAAAAAATTTCTTTATGCATTTACAGGTTGAAACTGCCGGGCCAGCGGAGTGCCTTCCACCAGCTTGATGAAAATATCATTGAGTGAAGGCAACACTTCATGAAAAGCAATGATGCCGGTATTCTGCTGGATGAAGAACTGCAGCACATCATTGGGGCGATAGCCATCTTTTATTTTTACTATCAGGCTGTGATCTTCATGTCCTATGATATCGAATGCAGGGGATGAAACCGGGGCATCCTGCCTGTCGAGGGTAATGCTGAACAGGTTTTCCTTGAACTGCTGTTTCACACCATGCACGCTGCCGTCGAGGATCTTCTGTCCTTTGTTCACCAGTATAATATGATCGCAGATTTCTTCCACCTGCTCCATGCGGTGTGTGCTGAAGATGATAGTGGCCCCTTTTTGCGCAAGGTTATAGATCTCATCCTTGATGAGATTGGAGTTTACGGGGTCGAGGCCGCTGAACGGTTCATCCAGGATGATGAGCTTGGGGTTATGCAATACAGTGGTTACGAACTGCAGTTTTTGTCCCATGCCTTTGCTGAGGTCTTCCACTTTTTTATT